>NZ_JAROKN010000086.1:0-8505 GCF_029455255.1 Arthrobacter vasquezii
GTGAGAATAGCCATGCCAATTAATAGGTCGATGAGTTCCAAACCGATTGCACCAAGCTTTCGTTTTTCTACGGACGCCTCATCCATGAATAACGTATGTGTTTATAAGCCGGTTCCCAAATTGGGGGCTGGAGCAAGCGGTGCTTCGGAGCGAGGCGAGGCGGTCGCTGCGGCAGCCGCCTCGGCTGATGCGGCAAGAATGCGAGCGAGCTCATCCTCGCGTCGTTCCTGTTCAAGGCCGGCGATGCGCTTCTCCTCGAGAGCCGCGGTGGTGTTCCGCAGCTGCGCCAACTGCGCAACCAGGGTTCCGCGTTCGGCCTGCTTCTCCTCCACCAGGCTCGCGGCGCTCGCCATCGCGAATTCTGTGGCGGCTCCGGCCTTTTCCGCGGCCTCGGCTGCGTCGGCGGCTGCCTGCTCCGCGTTGCGTGCGTCGGCCTGCAGGGACTCGAGCGACTTCGCCGCAGTTTCAGCCTGGTTGACGGTGCGTGACCGGGAGGCGGCCATGCCTTCGACAGTGGAGGCCTGATACATGATGCTGCCTGGGTCCTGGACGAACGAAAGGAGGCTGCTGTCCGGCATGATGCCGCCCGCACGGTAAATGTCCGCGGCAAGTTGACCGAGCTCCGTGGAGGCAGTGCGGTAGGTCTGCTCAGCCTGCCCGGCCAGTGCCGAAAGCCGCTGGGCGGTCGACCGCCGCTCATCAAGTTCCGCGAGTGCATCAATGTAGGCGCCCTGCGACTTCATCGCCTCAACCTGCGCGCCCTGCAGTTCTGCGGAAGCATTCTCGAGGATGCTTTCGATCTCTGTCACGAGTTCAGCCGCCGCTGCTGTGTTGTCCTCCGCAGCGGCAATGTCGGCGGGGCTGGGCAGATCCGATGCTGCAAAGGCTGGCGACGGCGTCAATCCCACGGTGAGCAGCGATCCCACGAGCATGGCAGTGAGCGCGGAAAATCCGCGCTGCGAAAAGGTTTGCGGCATAACTCGATCCTCGGACGGCAACCAGACTTGTCCGAGGATAGAGCCCCAAATGTCACTTTAGCAACATTTGTCACACCAGTATCTTAAACAACAGCGGTGTCATTCCCAACGCAAGGCCGTTCACGGCGTGTCGCGCCCGAGTCAGGCGTGCTGCCGGCTCTCATGCACGGCATGCTCCAGCGGTTCAAGTTGAAACGTGCAGTGCTCGGTATCGAAGTGGTTGCTGAGGCAGTGCGTAAGGCGGTCGAGCATGCGGTCAACACCCTCGGCGTTCAGGCTTTCGGTGTCCACCACTACGTGGGCCGAAAAGACGGGAACGCCGGAGGTGATGGTCCACGCATGAATGTCGTGTGCATCGACAACCCCCTGCACTTTCAGGATGTGCTCCCGGATCATCGCCGGATCCACACCCTTGGGGGCGGACTCGAGCAGCACATTGATCACGTCTCTCAGCAGGCTCCATGCGCGCGGCAGAATCATGGCTGCAATGAGGATGGAGGCTATGGCGTCAGCCTGCAGGAATCCGGTCACTGCGATGACGACGGCGGCAATCACCACGGCAATTGACCCAAGCAGGTCTCCCAGCACCTCCAGATAGGCGCCTCGAAGATTGAGGCTTTCCTTATGCCCGCCGTGGAGGATCAGCAGACAGGCGAGGTTCGCCGCGCCGCCGAGCAGCGCAGCTATCAGCATGATGTCCGTGCGCACCTCTGTTGGCTCACCCAGCCTGCGGAACGCCTCGATCGCAATGACCACCGCGATCACCACCAGGATGACGGCATTGGCCAGTGCCGCCAGCACTTCTGCCCGCTGGTAGCCGTAGGTGCTCCGCACAGTGGCAGGCCGGGTTGCTATCCAGGAGGCAAGCAGCGCTATGAAAACGCCGGCGGCGTCGGAAAGCATGTGGCCCGCGTCAGCGAGCAGGGCCAGGGACCCGGACAGCGCAGCGCCGATCACCTGAACAACAACGACGGCGAGTGTGATCGCCACGACCAGCACCAGCGACTTGCGGTGCTTCCCCGTCGCGGTGACGGGATGCCCATGAGAGTGTGCGCCCATATAACCAGTATGAAGCCCCGGCGGTAGCCAGGTTGGGTTACCCCCAGCCCAGCTCGTGGAGGCGTTCGTCATCAATCCCGAAGTGATGCGCAACCTCGTGGATCACGGTGATGAGGATTTCATCCACGAGTTCCTCGCGGCTCCCGCACATCCTCAGCAGCGGCTGCCGGAAGATGCTGATGCGGTCGGGCAGGGAGCCGGCATCCCACCAGGAGTCCCTTTCCGTCAGCGGAGTACCCTCATAGAGGCCGAGCAGGTCGGGATCCGCTTCCTCGCCGGGGCCGGACTCAAATTCCTCCTTGACGAAGATGGCGACGTTGTTCATAGCCCTCGCCAGCCTGTCCGGGATCTGGTCAATTGCGTCGTCGACTGCTGATTCGAAGTCCTCGAGGCTCATATCGATGGGCACGGAGGAAACTCTACTGCCGTCGCTTCCGCAGGACGTCCGACCGGCGATTCAGAGGTTTTGTGTAATCGAGATCGAAGCCCTATAGTTTTAGAGGTCCACAACGAGGAGTAAAGTACTTGTGTGGTCCTGGCCCCCATCGTCTAGCGGCCTAGGACACCGCCCTTTCACGGCGGCGGCACGGGTTCGAATCCCGTTGGGGGTACGCAAGGGAGTGGTTCAAAGCACCGTTTGGGTGCTGATAGGATCAAACTCTTGCAAAATCGCAAGGCCCTGTAGCGCAGTTGGTTAGCGCGCCGCCCTGTCACGGCGGAGGTCGCGGGTTCAAGTCCCGTCAGGGTCGCTGAGGCGATCGGAGAAATCCGGGCGTCGACGGTGATCATCACACGATGGTTGCAAGGCTCTGTAGCTCAGTTGGTAGAGCGTTCGACTGAAAATCGAAAGGTCACCGGATCGACGCCGGTCGGAGCCACCACTGAAAGCCCCTGGGAAACCGGGGGCTTTTGCTTTGCCCCGCAGTTTCCCCGCCAAGCCAATCCTTCCGCGCATCAGCGACGAATCGAAACAGGGTCACCGGCCGTCGATTAGGCTAGGTCTGGGTAGGGGGCAAGATGCAAGGATTGCGGGGAGGATCGGCAATGCCACACAGAATCCTGGTTGTTGACGATGACGCGGACATCCGCGATCTCGTCTCCACCAAGCTTGAGTCAAGCGGTTACGAGGTTGAGACCGCCGGTGACGGGGTCGCCGGATTGGAACTGGCCACCAACAATGAGTACCACCTTGTGATCTCCGACGTCATGATGCCTGGCATGTCCGGGGTGGACATGGTCAGAATGATGCGCTCGGCAGAGCCTCCGATCTCCGTTCCGGTGATCCTCCTGACCGCCAAAAACCAGGAACGCGATATCGAGAATGGGTTCGCCGCCGGCGTCACCGACTACGTCGTCAAACCCTTCAGCCCCCGCGAACTCGCAGCCCGGGTTGCCGGCATCCTGGCACGCTAACTCCCGTGCTGGTCTCATGGGATGTGCTGGCGGTCGCCGTTGTCGTTCTGGTTGTCGCGTGCGTGCTGGCTCTGACCGCAGTCGTTCTCATCAAGGCGGCACGCCACGCCGGTGAGCGCCGGAGGACTGTCCATGACGAGGCAATCCGCACCCGCATCATGATGCTCGCGGTTGCCGAGGATGAGGCGCTGGCGGAGTTGGAGTCGGAACTCGCATCGACAACGGGCGCCCTCGGGGAGCACGTGGAAAACACCCTGCTGCGCATGATCCCCGAAGTTCGTGGTGATGTGCGCGAGGCCATGATCCGCGTCCTCGCCGCTCGCGGCCTGCTCAGCCGATCCCTTGACCGAATCCATTCCCGCGGCACCATTCAGCGGGCTGCTGCGGCTGAACTGCTCGGCATTCTCGGCGGCAGGGAGGTCATCGGCCCCTTGACGGCCGCCCTTCAGGACAAGAGCCTCGAGGTCCGTCTTGTGGCGGCGCGTGCCCTCGGCGTCGCGGCCCAGCCCGAGGCCGGAGGGCACCTCGTCGATGCGCTTTCGCTGACCAGCGGGATCCCGCACTCGGTTGCCGCCACGGCGTTGCTCAATCTGCCCGAACAGGATCCCGCAGTGTATATCGAGGGTCTGCGGGACCGGGACGCCGGGATCCGCTATGGCTCTGCGGCTGTGGTGGGCCTGCTGCTCATGTCGGAAGCCGCGGACGCACTGTTCGACTGCATGGTTGCGGAGCGGGGCCGGGAAGGTGCGTCCGATGTCGTCATCGCTGCTTGCGCCCGGTCACTGGGACGGCTCGGCCACAAGCCTGCCATCAGCGAACTTGCGGACATTTCCTGCTCAAGCGCTGCGTCGTCGTCTGTCCGGCAGGCAGCAGGAGAAGCTCTCAAGGCGATGCCTGGCGCCGAGGCACGCGACGTGCGCAGGCGGGTCATCGAGCATGCCGATGCGGATGTCCGCCGCATCCTCGTGGATGCATAGGGGGAACGGATGGAGAACGTGCTTGAGCCGCTGAGAGCGGCAATCCGGTTGCTCTTCGAGATCACGGCGTACCCCGTACTGGCCTACTTCATCGTGATCAATTCGTTCCTGCTGCTGCTGATCATCTTCGCGAGCGTGAATTTCACCGCGCATCTCCGGCGGCAGTCCTTTGCCGGGGCCCGAGTCACCGCCGCATCCCCGCTCAGTCCGGGAATCTCCGTCCTGATGCCGGCGTATAACGAGGGCGCAGTCATCGCAACGTCCGTCCGCTCTGTGCTCGACCTGCGCTACCCGGATCACGAAGTCGTGGTGGTCAATGACGGCAGCTCGGATGAGACGCTGCAAACGCTGATCGATGTCTATGACCTCGTCGAAGACCGGCGGGAAGTGTCCGTCAAGGTGCCCGTCCGGGGAACCATCCGCGCCATCTACCGTGCGCGGGATACCGCGCTGCCCATCGTGGTTGTTGACAAGGAAAACTCGGGCCGGTCGGATTCGCTGAACATGGGACTGAACGTCGCGTCCAAGGACCTCGTGGTGATGGTCGACGCCGACAGCCTGCTGGATCCCGATTCCCTCCTTGTGGTGTCCAAGCCCTTCACTGATGACCCCGAGCGCGTGATCGCAACCGGCGGAGTGGTGCGCGTGGCCAACGGATGCGAGGTCGTTGCAGGCCGCGTGGTCAGCGTGAACATGCCGAAGAACTACTTCGCCCGCATTCAGATCGTGGAATACCTGCGCTCCTTCCTCCTTGGGCGGGCGGGGTGGTCCCAACTCAATTCCCTGATTCTCATTTCCGGTGCCTTCGGAATGTTCCGGCGCGACCTCGTGACCCAGGCGGGTGGTCTGGACCCGGACTGCATCGGCGAGGACTTCGAACTGGTCATGCGCCTGCACCGGATGATGCGCCGGTCCAAACGGAAGTACCGCGTCATCTTCATCGCCGAACCGGTGTGCTGGACGGAAGTTCCCTCCACGGCCGCGGTCCTTGCAAGACAACGACGGCGGTGGCACCGCGGTCTGTGGGAAGTCCTGATCAAATATCGCGGCATGACGTTCAACCCCCGCTATGGGACCGTGGGCATGATTGCGCTGCCCTACTACTGGATCTTTGAGCTCATCGCTCCCGCCATTGAGCTCTTTGGCCTCGTCATTGTCCCGCTGGGACTGCTGCTCGGCGTGGTGAACGTGCCCTACGCGCTCGCGTTCATCGCTGTCGCGTACCTCTATGCCATTTTTGTCTCGCTGATGGCATTGCTGGTCGAGGAAGCTTCGTTCCACCGCTACAACCGGTGGGGGGATCTCTGGGTGGCCCTGCTGGTATCGGTTCAGGAAAACATCGGGTACCGCCAGCTGACCGCTATCTGGCGGATTCAGGGCTGGTGGGCAGCGCTTCGCGGCAAGAAGCAGGTCTGGGGCACCATGACCCGGACAGGTTTCGAGAACGCGTCACCGTAGCCGGCGCCGGTGTTCCTGCTAACTACCGCTGCCAAAACACGCGAGGATGGTCAGGCCGCCGCCCTCGGTCTCCTCCAGCTCAAGGAAACCGCCGTGCGCCTGGGCAATCCGATTGCAGGTTGCCAGGCCGAGCCCGGTACCGGCTATTGCGTTGCTCTCCAGCCGCACGAGCGGTTCGAGCACCCTCTGCCGGTCTTCGGGAGCAATCCCGATGCCATTGTCCTCGAACTTCAGGCACCACCTATCTTCGGCGGACTGGCCGGCACTGATCCGTACTCTGGGAGACCTGTGGGGATGGCGGTAGTTCAGGGCGTTCTGGAGCAGATTCTGCAACAGCGTATGTAGCTGGGTGGGATCAGCCTGGCCCACAAATTCCTCCACCTCAAGGCGCGCTCCGGCAGCGGAGATGGCGGCGGCGAGGTCGTCCTGCACGGCTCTCACGGTTGCCGCCAAACTGACCGGTTGGACGCGCAGAGTTCCGTTGGAGCGGGCAAATGCGAGGAGCTCTTCGATCATCGCCGTCATCCTGCCCGCGCTGGCACCGATGCGCTCGAGGTATTTCCGGCTGGTGCTGCGGGCGGGAATCGCGGTGTCATCCTCAAGCATCTCGGCGAAGCCGCGAATACTTGTGAGTGGACCCTGCAGATCATGGCTCACCCGCCCGGCGAATTCCGCGAGGAGTTCATTGCTGCGTTTCAGCTCCTGCAGGGCGGTGCTCAACTCGCGTGTCCGCAGTTGCAAGTTCAGGATGTCCATGATCTGGGTGGCCAGGATTTCGAGGCTGCGGCTCTGTTGTGGAGTGATCGAGCCGGGTGAATCATCGAATACGCACAGTGTTCCCAACGCGTCGCCCTCCGCGGTGATGAGCGGAGTAGAGGCGTAGAAGCGGACCTCGGCGATCTCACCGGTGACAAATGGGTTCCCGCGGAACCGCGGGTCCTCCAGACAATCCTCCACCATGACCGTGTGGCCATAGCGGAAGACCTGGGCGCAC
The DNA here is from genome assembly GCF_029455255.1 of Arthrobacter vasquezii. Lineage (NCBI taxonomy): Bacteria > Bacillati > Actinomycetota > Actinomycetes > Micrococcales > Micrococcaceae > Arthrobacter > Arthrobacter vasquezii. Next base: position 6,879 of record NZ_JAROKN010000086.1, read on the forward strand.
ATTGAGTCTTCGCGTGAACAAACACTCGCTTCGATACCCCGAGCGGCTATCTGGTGCTGTTGGTCGGCGGTGATGATGTTGATGACAGCGAAGGGGACCCTGCAGACGTCCGCGGCCAGTACTACGAGGTTGTCGAGATCCTCGTAATAGGTTCCCTCGCGGCCGGACAACCCGTCCGCAAGGGAATAGCGCTCCAGTGTGAGAAGCCGCTGTGTCTCGCTTCGGCTGCCTACCTCTATGGACACGGTGTGGTTCCCCCTCCTGTACGTCCTGGGGGAAGTCTAACGGCTGGCGGGCCGTGGCCATGCTGCGGGAGAAGACTCACGCCGTTGACCGTTAGAGAGGTGGAGCCCTGTCTGCAGGCAGCCGGCACTCCATCAGCCACCACCCCTCAATGGAAGGACCGCCAGGCGTGAGACTCAAGTTCGCCGTGGCCGTTTTTGGTGCGCTCGCCCTGTCCCTGGCCGGGTGCGCCGCTGCCCCACCGGAGGCAGCCAGCACCCTGAGCATGCCGCCTATCCCTTCCGAACCACCGCAGTCTTCGCCATCCATGTTCCAATCGCCCGATCCTCGGCTCGCGGAGGGCGCACACAACACCGGAGCGGCCATGGCGGACTGCCTGGTTGTTGCCGCCGGAATCTCCTCTGTGCTGTTGGCCCCGCTCAGTTTCAGGGGAGATGAAGATCCCGAGACCATGACCAAGCTTGAGGATCAGCTGCATCACCTGCACGGCAAGGTTCCCGACGAGCTCAAGCCGCATTTCGTCCGGGTGGCGGACGCCGCTGAGAGCGGCCCGCACGGCACTGGCCAGTTTGATGAATCCGCGTTCCGTGAGGCGCTGCAGCCAGTCCAGGAGTGGCTCAGGGAGCACTGCAGCGAGCCTTCCCGCTGACCCTTCCGGCGCGTGTCAAAGGTTCAGCGGAAGGGTTAGGCTGGGCGAAAGAGAAAGGGCGCCAGCATGGAGCACGAGCAGGGAACAGGGCCGGCGGGCGTAGCGCCCGTTACTGAATCCGCAACCGGCAGGACAACCATCTCCGAAACTGCCGCCGCAAAGGTTGCCGCGATCGCCGCCCGCAAGGTGCCTGGGGTCTACGCGCTGGGCAGCGGCACCGGCAGAGCGCTTGGGGCGCTTCGCGATGTGGTCGGTGGCAGCGACCTGGCGCAGGGTGTGCACGTGGAGGTGGGGGAGATTCAAGCCGCCGTTGACATCAACCTCGTTGCTGAATACGGCTACCCGCTCACTGCGGTGGCCGACCAGGTGCGCGCAGCCGTATTCGCCGCTGTCGGTGAGCTCGTGGGCCTGAAGGTGATTGAAGTCAACGTTGAAATCAATGATGTGCACGTGCCCGGCCTGAATGATCCCAAGAGCACTGAGAAGCCCCGCCCCGCGGCGAGCTAAGGAGCCACTATGAACCTCACCGTCGTCGGTATCCTTGTTGGCACCATCCTTGCTTTCGCTGCGCTCATCTTCCACTTCTGGGGCTTCCTCCTGGTGGCACTCTTCATGGCTATCGGCGCTTTCGTCGGCCGGGTTGCGGAGGGCAAGCTCGACCTGCGCAGCGTGCGCGATGCCCTGGCCGGACGCCGCTCATCATCGTGACCGCAGCAGCCGCAGCGCCGCAACGGC
>NZ_JAROKN010000087.1:0-8412 GCF_029455255.1 Arthrobacter vasquezii
GTGGAATGCGGCAGGTCCCCCACATGGTGCAACGTGAACCCGAGATGCGCAGCGATATCGGCGATGAGGTGCTGCGAGAGCGGCCCGCTGGTGTGGCCGGTTCTGCGCGACGACGTCCTGAGGCGGCGCGGCGTCGACCGTGCGCGTTATGGGAAGACAACGATGATCTCGTCTCGCTCAGCGGAAGGGGTGAGGGCATGCCGGAGCGCAGGGGGATGGCTCCGGCATGCCCAGGTGTGGGTAGGCAAAGAGCTTGGGGCGGTTCGCAATCGCCCTGTTGACCCTTTTCCTGCCCGGCTTAGGTGGCTGTTAGCCGTTGACCCGGACGAAGGATGATCCGGGGAGATCGCTCAGGGGGTGCAGGAGGGTGTCATTGACCCCGTTCATGCCACTGCTGATGACCTGGCCGTTACCTACGTAGATGGCGATGTGGCCGGGGCGGATGACCAGGTCACCCGGTGCGGGAGAGCCGACAACGGTGCCGTACTGGTAGAACTGTTCCGGCCCGAGGTCGCCGACAGACTTGCCGATGGATCGCAATGCGACCTCGACGAGGATGGTGCAGTCCTGGGTGCGGCCGATCTGTGCGTAGGCGGAGGCCACCAGCGCGGCACCGACACTGCTGCTGGCTGCAGGGGCAGGAGCTGGCTCCGGCTTGGGAGCAGGGGCAGGCGCCGGTGCGGCGGGAAGCGCCGCGGCAGCCTGCAGTGCCACTTCCTGCACCGCAGGGGTCTGCTGTACCGGGGCGGGCTCCACCGTCTGCACTGCTGCCAGTGACGCATCGGCCTCGGGTGCCGGATGCTCCACGACGGGAGCCGGTTCAGCGATCACGGGAGCGGGCGCAGCGGTGACGGCTTCGCGTTCGAAGGTGACAGCGGCCGAGGTATCCGCGGACACCGGCTCGGCTTCCACGGTGGTAACCAACGAACTGGTACTCACCTGACGCTGCGGTGCATCCAATGCCTGGGCAGGAAGGCCCGCGGTGAGAACGAGACCAGAAGCTGCGGTGATCACCGCAGCCTGACGGCCCGCAGAACCCATATTGGAGGAGACAGCCTTGGAGATAACAGCCAACGTATTGGTCTGGGCGGGGACTGCGCGGTGGCGCGCGGGGGCATGCCGAGTGGACATAAGTCGAGTACCTTCTCCCAACGCCTGCGAGGTTAGCTGTCGGGTTCGGATGGGAGCACCCGGCCGTGGACACGGCTTAACCCCAAGGGCCCTCAAAAGCATGGGCCCGCGTACATGGTTCCCCCGCCTCTGCCAGCGGAAAACGGACGACCCCACTACGGTGACAGAGCTCGGCGATCCGTGTGGGAGTGCCTCCATGGGACGCAGGCACGAGATTGAGGGTATCTCATACCAACGCCAAGATCACAATTAGGTCACGGCGCGTCTCCGCATCCCCGCAGGGAGCATCTTGTCCTCGATGGATCCGTGAAAACCACCCCTGGGCAGCTGGGCAGCTGGGTAGCTGTTAGCTCAGACCGTCGTGGTCGCTCTGCACATGCAGCTCCTGTCCAGCTGGACCTGCGTCGGGCAGCCATCACCGGCTGAGCCCCGATTCGATCCCGCACAGGATGGATCGGTACTCTGATATCAGGCACGAACATGCAGGAGAACGGGAAGGAGCGGAGCGATGAATAAGCACCCTGGAATCGCCCTACCCCTGCCTCTTCCACGCCGCTTGCCCCAGACAGCTCTTCTCTTCCTTAGCCTGACCGCCGTCATCGTGGGCATTCTTGCGATGCATGTGTGGATGGGCGGGCATGGTGCCTCACACGCCGTCGGCCCGGTGGTCACCGCGGCGCCCGCAACTGACGTGCACCATCAGGGTTCCATGCCAGCTTCTGCATCCAACCCTGCGGATTCGGGTATGGCGCTGAATCTGGATTGTGCGGATACCTGCGGTGAAGAGATCGCCGCGGGAGTGTGCATCCTGGCGTTCCTGGTGGTGTCGTTCGCAGCTGCCATCGTCCTCAGGAGCCGGCTGGCCTATGGCCGTGTCCGCCTGCGGGGCCCACCGCCGGTTGTACGGCTTCCCCGCACCTTCGTGCCTTCGCTGACACTGGTTCAGCTCTGCATCAGCCGCACGTAAGAGTCGCGTAGTTACCCGACTCCGAAACGGGCCGGCGGCATCCCGTCGTGCCCGCCACCTGAAATGCAGATAGCTCGACCATCGAAGGACACACCCTCATGACCAAGCGTTACCTTTCCATGTCCGCACTCGCGATCGCCGCGACCCTCACTCTCGCCGGCTGCGGATCCAGCGACACACCCGGCACTGCTACGGCACCGGAAACCAGTGCCGGCTCAGCCGCACCGGAAACCACCCAGGACACCGCGGCCGAACACAACGATGCCGATGTCATGTTCGCCCAGATGATGATCCCGCACCACCGCCAGGCCGTGGAAATGAGCGAGATCATGCTCGAGAAGGACTCCATCAGCCCGGAAGTACGCGACCTGGCCACCCAGATCAGAGACGCGCAAGCACCCGAAATCGAGACAATGACCGGCTGGCTCGAAACCTGGGGTGAACCGGTCGAACCCGAAGGCGGCATGGAAGGCCACGACATGGGCAACATGGGCGGCTCCGGGGAGATGCAGGGCATGATGACCGAGGACGAGCTCGCTGAACTGGAAGCCGCCGAAGGTGACGAAGCGGCGCGCATGTTCCTTGAGTCCATGACAGCGCACCACAACGGAGCGGTCGAAATGGCGCAGGAAGAGATCGAGAACGGGCAGTACCCCGACGCCATCGCTCTGGCCGAAACCATCGTGGAAACGCAGCAGGCCGAGATCGAGGAGATGGGAGCCCTCCTGGCCGAGCTCTAGAACGGGCGAACCCAGTCTCGGGGAGGCGCCTGATCACCGGCGCCTCCCCGGAACCGGGCGAACCTTTTTCCCGTTACTTCACCTTGGTTAGAGAGCAACACATGCGCCCAAGAATTTCCGCGACCCGCTTTCTCCGCCGCCGCCTGGTCCTGCTCACGGTGGCGCTCGTTTCGACGGTGTCCCTGGCGGCCTGTTCGGCGCCTTCGGCAGCACCGCAACCAACCAGCACACCTAACAGTTTTCCCACCGGTCATGTGCACGGGATGAGCGTTGACCCTGGCACTGATCGGGTGCTGTTGGCCACCCACGATGGGTTGTACGACGTCTCCACCTCCCCCGCTCAACGTATCGGTCCCGTGATCGACCTGATGGGATACACCGCCGGGGGAAACAGCACCCTGTACGCATCGGGGCACCCGGGACCGGACACGGATCTGCCCAACCCGGTGGGGTTGCTCCGTTCCACCGACAGCGGCAAGAGCTGGGAACCTATGTCCCGGCAGGGCCAGTCCGACTTTCATGCTCTGACCAGAACCGGAACCGGAGAATCCTTTGTCGGATACGACGGCCAACTGATCACCAGCGAAGACGGTCTTCAATGGGAAGCTGCGGAAACCCAGATCGCTCCCTTCGACCTCTCCGGCGCCACAAGCAGCGATGTTGTACTGGCCACCACAGCGGACGGGCTCTACCGTTCCACCGACGCCGGGTCCACCTGGAGCCTCGTCGCTGACAGCCCGCTACTGTTGCTGACCGCCCTGGCCGGGGATAAGGCGGTCGGTGTCACACCTGAAGGTGACATTCACACCAGCGCAGACGCCGGGGTGACCTGGGCGAAGAAGGGCTCCATCGGGGCCGCACCCACCGCCATAGACACCCATACCGACGACGGAGCCGACCAGGAAATTTGGGTCGCCACCGAAACCGGCGTGAAAGTGTCCGGTGACGGCGGAACCTCATTCAACGACCTGGTCCCCTGATGCACGGACTCCACTATCCGATCTGGAGAGAAATGTCCCAATGGCGCGGATGGCATAAGACCACTTTCCTGCTCCTGGTCGCCGCCATCGGCTACCTCCTGCTCCGGCAAATGTTCCCTTCCTGGGTGTCGGTACTGATCGTCCTACCCGTGGCGATCCTCGCCGCCTACACCGCCTCCTCCGATGCCCGGCGTGATCGGCGAGAAAAATGAGCAAACAACTCTTCCAACACACACCAACCGGTGCGCCGCGCCGGCAAAACGGCGGGAAACACCGGTCACGGATGAATCTTCCGGTCCTGTTTCTGACCCTGTCATTGCTGATCTCTGGGTGCGCCGCTACCGATCCGCTGGCGCAACAGGCCAAAGCCGGAGATAACAAGAACTACATCGCCGGTGACGGTTCGGTGAGCGAGTACGCCCCCGAAACACGGGGAGAACCGGTGGAACTGACCGCCGAGCTCTACGACGGGACAGTGATCTCGTCAGCCGACTGGACCAGGCAAGTGACTGTCCTGAACGTGTGGTACGCCGCCTGCGCGCCGTGCCGTGTGGAGGCCCCGGACCTGCAAGCACTCTCGCAGGAACACCAGCAGGACGGTGTTCAGTTCTTCGGGGTGAACATTCGGGACCAACGGCCGACCGCTGAGGCGTTCGAACGGAACTTCGGCATCACCTATCCCAGCTTCAACGACCAGGACGGGACTGTTCAGTTCACCATGGCAGAGTATGTGCCGGCACAGGCCGTACCAAGCACCCTGGTATTGGACCGTCAGGGCCGTGTTGCCGCCCGCATCATCGGGTTGGCGGAGAAAAGCACCCTGAAGGCCCTCATCACTGATGTGGTGGCCGAACAATGACCCGGTTCACGGAGGCACCGGTCATGGTCATTTCCACCGTGGCCAACCCATTCGCTGAAACCATCCTGGGCGGCTCGCTTCTACTGGCGGTTCCAATTGCTGTGCTCGCAGGGCTGGTGTCCTTCGCCTCACCGTGCGTCCTGCCCCTCGTACCCGGCTACCTCGGCTATGTCACCGGCCTGACCGGGGTCGACCTCGCACAGCAAAAACGCGGGCGGATGTTGGCAGGGATCGGGTTGTTCGTCCTGGGATTCTCGCTGGTGTTCATGCTGATCGGTGCCGTGTTCGGGCAGCTCGGTGCGTGGCTCCAGGCGCCCGGACAGGCCTGGATCACCCAGGTCCTCGGTGTCCTGGTGATCCTGATGGGTGTGGTCTTCCTCGGTGGTCTCTCCTGGTTCCAGCGGGATGCGAGAATCCACGCACGCGTACCTACCGGACTCTGGGGTGCACCATTGCTTGGCGTCACCTTCGGCCTCGGGTGGGCGCCGTGCATCGGACCCACTCTCTCGGCTGTCCAGCTACTGGCCTTCACCGACGGATCCGGCGCAGCTAAGGGCGCATTGTTGACCTTCTTCTACTGTCTGGGCCTCGGTGTGCCGTTCCTGCTCATAGCGCTCGGAGCCCGCCGCGGCATGGGAGCCCTGCGCTTTTTCCGCACCCACCGTCTGGCACTGCAACGGTTCGGCGGCGGAATCCTGATCACCCTGGGATTGCTCATGGTCTCCGGCGCCTGGGGGGCCTGGGTCGCGGAACTACAGAACTGGTTCGCCAACGACATCCGACTCCCCATCTAAACCCCTCCCACGCCTACGCCTGACAGCTCACCCCATCAGACCAGGCTCCCCACCTATCGAAGCGCCCCCTGCGAGGTCATCTTCGACATCACCGCCATTGGATCACCATGAACACAGCAGAGCCCCTCACCTACATTCCTTCCCCGTCCGTCAGTTCCCTCTCGCTGGGACCGGTTTCAATCAGCTTCTACGCAGTGTGCATCATGACCGGCATCGCCGTTGCCGTGTGGCTAACCAGCCGCCGGCTTACAGCGCGCGGAGGCAGTCCCGGGCAGGCTCTGGACGTGGTGATGTGGGCCGTACCGTTCGGGATCATCGGCGGGAGGCTGTACCACGTCATCACCGACTACCAGCTCTACTTTGCCCCCGGGAAGGACCCCTGGGGTGCCCTACGGGTATGGGAAGGCGGTCTTGGTATCTGGGGGGCGATCGCCTTGGGCGCTGTCGGCGCCTACATCGGCTGCCGCAGGAACAAGGTCAGCTTCCTGGCTTTCGCTGACGCTGCCGCGCCCGGCGTCCTCATCGCCCAAGCGATCGGCCGATGGGGAAACTGGTTCAACAATGAACTCTACGGTGACCCCTCGACCCTGCCCTGGGCCCTCGAAATACACGACATGGACCTGCCGGCCGGTTCTGCTCGGCTCGACGCCGCCGGCGACCCGATCATTCTGGGGTACTTCGCCCCGACCTTCCTCTACGAATCGCTGTGGTGCCTGGCCGCCGCGGCGCTGATCCTTTTCCTGGATAAGAAATACGCTCTGGGCGCAGGTGCACCTTTCGCGCTCTATGTCGCCCTGTACACGGCCGGCAGGTTCTTTTTCGAACTGATGCGCTCCGACTACGCCAACACCATCCTGGGTCTGCGCATCAACACCTGGGTCTCCGCCATCCTCTTCCTCGGCGCCCTCACAGTGTTCCTCTCCCGTAGGAACCGGCCACGGTCATCAACCACCGAACCTGAACAGGCCCCAGCACATACCGGAGGCCGGTGATGCGCGTCGAGCTCCGGTACACCGAGGGCTGTCCGGCAGCGCAACCGTTACGGGAAACGACCGAGGCAATCCTGGAGGACCTGGCTCCGCAGGAACACATCACTTTCACCAGGGTTCCCGCCGGGGAAGGCACTGCCGCGGCGATATTTCCCGGCAGCCCAATGCTGCAGGTAGACGGACGGGAGATCGGCCCGGTCGCGACCGGGCAGGTAGATGGGACAGGGTCCCTTTCCGGCCTGGCCGTCCCGCAGGAGTCGGAGATCAGGGCAGCACTCGGGCGGGCCACCGTCAACTCACCGTTCCGTCTGCCCCTGCGGCACCGCCGGCTCGTGCTCATCGCCGCGTTGCTGATCCTGTTCGGGGCGCTCCTGAGTCAGCTCGTGATTGGGGGTGCAGTGGTGACCTTGACCGGCTTGGCCCTGCTGGCAGTCGGATTCAGCAGTAACGGCCGCCGGAAGGGTCCTCAGCCGTACATGTGGGCGGCCGGTTTCACCGCCCTGGTCTGGTTGTTGGTGATGACCGTGATCTGGTCGGAAGTGGTCTTCCGCGCGCCGATCCTGCTGGGTGCAACGGAAGGAACCTTGTTCTGGGTCGGTCTGGCCTCAGCCCTCGGCGCTGTTGTGAGCGTCGCCGCCGGTACAGCGGCGCGCCACCGGTTACGGCGGCAGCTGCGCCAGAAGCTCGACCAACCATGACCCGGCACCTACCCGCCCACAGATGAAGGAAAAACTCTGATGCTATTAGCCGCTTCGCTGCCAGCCTTGGTACCAGCACCGGATGAGGGCCAGTTACGGCCCGGCCTGGATCCCACCCAAGTCACCCCCGGGCTCCTGGGATTCCTCATGACCCTTTTCATGGTGATCGCCGTGATCTTCCTGATGCGTTCGATGGTGGGCAGGATCCGCAGGGTCCGCTACCGTGAGCAGGCGGCAGAGCAACATCGCAACCACACCGCTGCCGCCGGGACGCCCGCCATCCCCGACACTGTCCTACCCGCCGACGCACCGCACACGGAAGCCAGGCCCGGCAGATGAACTTGTCTCCGCACAGTGGGAAGCGTTCGAGGCATGCCCAGACGCCCCTCGAGGCCATCAACCCCGGGCCCCTCCCCCGCAGACTGCAGCAAGCAGGTGAGCATGTCTAAGGCGTCCGCAAGCCCAGATGCGATCCTTTACGACGAACGGTTGTGGCCGACGCCGTTCGTATGGCTGATCATCGCAGGAGTCGCGGGAGCATCGGTTCTCGTCTTCGCGCCCATCAGCATCCTCACCGGAATCATTGCCTGCATCGTAGTCTTTGTCGTTCTGGCCGTTCTCCTGGTGCTGTCCACTCCACGGATCACTGTGACCACAACCTCGCTCAGCGTTGGCCGCGCCCACATCGACCGTGAATTCCTCGGGTGAAACTGAACCCGGCGGGATACAAATCGGGAGCCGCTGTGTAAACTCGTAAGCACACTGACGGTCAAGCAATCGGCCCTCCATCAAGCGGGCACCAGCCCGCGTTGAGCTGTACCGCGTATTTCGACCGGCAGCGTTGGGAGAATGCCGTGCATAGCACTGAAAACTGGTTCAGATATACCGCAGGGGTTGCACTGATCATCGGTGCAACGCTCACCGCTGCTCCGCCCGCCAGCGCGGATCCCAACTCGGATTCTGGTCCTTCTCCATCAGGTCCTGCAACGGGATCCGACGTCGGGCCGCTATCTCAGGTTGGACCGCCTGACACCGATATCGAGCCGCGACGGAATCGCGATCGCGATGATGACGGCGAGCGTGATCGCGATGATCCGACGACGCCACCTCCCTCGCCAAGCGAGCCGCCGGCAACGTGGCCGCGAGCTCATGGAGAAGCTGATCACCGACCTCAGCGCCGGCGTCCCCAAGGTGCTCACCGAGCTCACCACCCTGGGCCGGACCCTGAAGAAGCGAGCCGCCGACGTGCTCGCC
>NZ_JAROKN010000088.1:0-8221 GCF_029455255.1 Arthrobacter vasquezii
CACCGTCTGGCCCGGCTGGACGCCGGCCAGGTCCATACCAGGGGTGCCGTGGCGTGGCCGGCGTAGCCCGAACGCCAGGCGCACCAGGTACGGTTTCCCGGTCATGACGAAGTAGTCGCCGGGATGTATCGACGCTGCACCCACGTGGACGAACACATCGCCTCGACCGGGCAGCGGCACCCCGACCTCGGATACTTCGAGGACTGACGGCGGCCCGTAGCGGTGCTGGACGGCGGCCCGCATTGTCGCTGCTCCGCCCGGGTCTACCCCCGGCACCGGGCTTGCTCCACCCTTGGACTGCTGTTCGATTCCCACACAAGCCTCCTCATGTCCGAGCGGCGACTCTCGCGGCCCGTACACCGTACGACGTACGGTGTACGTATAGAGTGATCGTACTGTGTACTATTGTCAAGACCTTTGAGAGAGCAAGGAGATCGATGTCTGCGAAAAAGCAAAGTGAGGTCACGTCAGGCACGGGGCTGAGCAAGCAACGGGTGGTAGCCGAGGCGATGCGGCTTGCCGACCGCGAGGGGGTCGACGGGCTGAGCATGCGCCGGCTGGCTGGCGCGCTCGGCGCGGGCGCGATGTCGCTCTATCACTACGTGGCAAGCAAGGAGGAGTTGCTGGATGCCATGATCGACGTCGTATTCGGGGAGATCGAGCTCGCGCCCGTGGAGACCGACTGGCAGTCCGCGATGCGACAGCGGGCCGTATCCACCCGACAGGTTCTCGCACGGCACCCGTGGGCTATCGGCCTGCTGGAGTCGCGGACATCGCCGGGGCCCGCGAACCTACGCCACCACGAAGCGGTCACGGCCTGTCTGCGGAGGGCCGGCTTCCCGGTCCTGATGGCGACCCATGCCAACTGGCTGCTCGACAGTTATGTCTACGGTTTCGCTTTGCAGGAAGCCAGCCTGCCGTTCGACACCGCTGAGGAATTCGCGGATATGGGCGAGGAGGTGTACCTGCCCCAGCTTCCTCCCGACGAGTTCCCCTACCTCAACGAGTCCGCCGCGGCGCTCGTCGCTGCCGGCTACGACCCGGCGGAGGAGTTCATTTTCGGCCTCGACCTCATCCTGGCCGCCCTCGAACCCCTACGAGAATCCGCCTAGCTACTGGCGGTGATGCCCCCGCTGTGTACAGGGCGGACTTCGACGCCCCCGGTGGCAGTGCGCACCGCCGGGTTCACGCGGGCAATAGCCATAGCGGCGTCGAGATCCGGAGCTTCGATGACGTAGAACCCGGCCACGAACTGGTCGGCTTGGACAAACGGTCCAGGGCTTGTGCCGTCCCGCCGGATGGACACCGCACTAGCTCGAGGGGTCAGGGCATAAGCGAGCGACATGGTGCCGGACGCTGAAAGGTCCTCCGCATGCCGGTCATTCTCTTCGAGTTCGGCCTCCGCTGCGTCGACAGCATGGAGGGACTCGTCTGCGTAGATGAGGATTGCGAATTGCGGCACTGTGGTGGTCCTTTCGTGAAGCGCTAGAGCAGACCCTTCGTGTGCCACACGGTCTTGGTCTCCGTGAAGAACGTGATGCGATCCAGCGAGGGGGCACCGGCGTCGGGGCCTTGCTCCGGCGGAAGCACCCGCTTCAGGGTATCCGCGGCAGCGATCTGCAGGTCCACCCACTCCAGCTCGCCGGCACCGAGCAGGTCCAGCGCGTTGACGTCGGCGTGCGCGGCAAGCCACGGAGCAATCTCCGCCGGTGATCCGCTCAGGATATTGACGACGCCGGCCGGAACGTCACTGGTCGCGAAGACCTCGCCGAGGCTGAGCGCTGCAAGCGGTGCCCGCTCACTCGGAATAACGACGACGGTGTTCCCGCTCACGAGGACCGGCGCCACCGCGCGGACGAAGCCGAGCAACGAGCCCGGAACCCCCGCCCCCTGCGGCGCAATCACCGCCACGACGCCCGTGGGCTCAGGCACGGACAGGTTGAAGAACGGACCGGACACGGCGTTACCGTTGCCGGCAACCTGCACGTACTTGTCCGCCCAGCCGGCGTACCAAACCCACAGGTCAATCGCCTCGTCCACCTGTGCAGTAGCAGTCGAAAGGGAGACACCCTCGAACGCGGCGATCTCCTCGGCGAACTGCGCACGCCGTCCGTCCAGAATCTCCGCGATCCGGTACAGCACCTGCCCGCGGTTGTAGCCGGTGGTCCCGGACCAGCCGCTGACGGCTCCGCGGGCGGCCACAACGGCGTCGCGGGCGTCCTTCCGGGAAGCCTTCGCGGCGTTGACTGAACTCACCGAAAAGCTCCCCTTCGTGGTTGCAACCTCATACACGCGTCCGGATTCACTCCGGATGAACTTACCGCCGACATACAGCTTGTAGGTCTTCGGAACAGCCAGGCGGCTCATCGGTTGGCTCCATTCAGTGCCGAGCGGTTGGGAACAGTCGGCGCGAGGTACGCGTGCAGCCCCTGCTTGCCGCCTTCACGCCCGTAGCCGGATTCCTTGTACCCGCCAAACGGCGAGGCTGGATCGAACTTGTTGAAGGTGTTGGCCCAGACGACGCCGGCACGCAGCTTGTCCGCCACCGCCAGGATGCGGCTGCCCTTGTCGGTCCAGATGCCAGCGGACAGACCATACGGGGTGTTGTTCGCTTTGGCGATGGCCTCAGCCGGGGTACGGAACGTCAGCACCGATAGCACGGGGCCGAAGATCTCGTCCCGAGCAATCCGGGAGCTGGTGGACACATTCGTGAAGATCGTCGGCGGGAACCAGAAACCATCCGATGGCAGGTTGCACGCCGGGCTCCAACGCTCCGCGCCCTCCTGCTCTCCGATGTCGGACAGCTCGCGCATCCGGCCCAGCTGGGACGCGGAGTTGATGGCTCCGACGTCCGTGTTCTTGTCGAGCGGATCCCCCACGCGCAGGGTGGACAGACGCGCCTTCAGTCGCTCAACGACGTCGTCGTGGATGGATTCCTGCACCAGCAGGCGCGAGCCTGCGCAGCAGACCTGGCCCTGGTTGAAGAAGATTCCGTTGACGATGCCCTCGACCGCCTGGTCAATGGGGGCGTCATCGAACACGATGTTGGCGCCCTTGCCGCCCAGTTCGAGCGTGAGCTTCTTGGACGTGCCCGCGGTGGAGCGCGCAATCTGCCGGCCCACCGCCGTCGAGCCCGTGAACGCAACCTTGTTGACGTCCGCGTGGTTGACCAAAGCTGAGCCGGTTGAACCGGCGCCCGTGACAATGTTGACGACGCCTGCGGGCAGGTCTGCCTGCTGAAGGATCTCAGCGAACAGCAACGCTGTCAGCGGTGTGGTCTCGGCGGGCTTGAGCACCACGGTGTTCCCGGCCGCGAGCGCGGGTGCGATCTTCCACGCCAGCATCAGCAGCGGGAAGTTCCACGGGATCACCTGCGCGGCGACACCGAGCGAGCGCGGGTTCGGACCCATGCCGGCGTAGTCGAGCTTGTCCGCCCAGCCCGCGTAGTAGAAGAACCAGGCGGCAACCAGCGGGATGTCGACGTCGCGGCTTTCCTTGATGGGTTTGCCGTTGTCGAGGCTCTCGGCGACGGCCAGTTCACGCGCGCGCTCCTGCACCAGCCGGGCGATGCGGAAGAGGTACTTCCCGCGGTCAGCACCGGACATCCGCGACCACGTCTTCTCGTACGCACGGCGGGCGGCGACGACGGCGGCATCCACATCCTGCTCGTTGGCGCAGGACACTGTGGCAATGTGCTTCTCCGTGGCCGGGGAGATGGTGGTGAAGGACTCCCCGTTGCCGGCGACGAACTCGCCGTTGATGAACAGGCCGTATTCATCGCGGAGGTTCAGGATCGCTGCCGACTCGGGCGCGGGAGCGTAATCGAGGAAATTCATGGCAGGTCCTTTAGTCGATCGTGACGTAGGCCGGGCCGGAGTAGCGGCCGCTGGTGAGCTTCTGGCGTTGCAGGAGCACGTCGTTGAGGAGGCTGGAGGCACCGAAGCGGAACAGGTCCGGCTGCAGCCACTCCTCCCCCACAGTTTCCGCGACCGTGACCAGGTACTTGATGGCGTCCTTGGAGGCGCGGATTCCACCTGCGGGCTTCACGCCGATCTTCTCGCCGGTGAGGCGGTGCCAGTCGCGGACAACCTCAAGCATGGACAGCGTTACGGGTAGCGTGGCGGCCGGCGTGACCTTGCCGGTGGACGTCTTGATGAAGTCACCGCCGGCGAGGATGCCCAGCCAGGAGGCGCGGCGCACGTTGTCATAGGTGTTCAGCTCGCCGGTTTCGAGGATGACCTTCAGGTGCGCGTACGTACCGTCGGGGCGCTTGCACGCTTCCTTGACGGCGACGATCTCGTCGAACACCTGCCCGTACCGCCCGGAGAGGAACGCGCCGCGGTCAATGACCATGTCGATCTCATCGGCCCCCGCGGCAACGGCGTCGGACGTGTCGGAGAGCTTGACGGAGCGGGACGCACGGCCGCTGGGAAAGGCGGTGGCCACGGCGGCGACGTTGATGCGGCCGGGGGCGCCGTCGTCGTGCGCTGAACCCAGCGCTTCCACAGCGTGCGGCACCATGTCGCCGTACACGCAGACCGCGGCGACGCGCGGGGTGGACATGTCGTCGGGATCCGGCACCATAGCCTTGGCCACCAGCGAGCGGACCTTGCCCGGCGTGTCCGCACCTTCAAGAGTGGTGAGGTCGGTGAGCCGGATGATGGTGTCCAGCGCCCACGCCTTGGAGGTGGTCTTGATTGAGCGGGTGCCCAGGGCGGCGGCGCGGGCTTCGAGGCCCACGGCGTCGACGCCGGGAATGCCTTCGAGGTAGCGGCGCAGGCTGCGTTCGGTGAGATCGCCACCGATCACGTCCAGGGCCCTCGACGCCGGTGCAACGGTGGTTCCGGCGCGCGTGGTTTCCATGGTCACAGGTTCTCCATACTTCTACTCGCGGCCATGCGCGGAACGGTTCCCGGCGTACCCGTTTGGCCTTGTTGGGCCGGGGGTATCGATAGCGTCGGGACAGGTGATCGGACCCGCATGGACGCTATGACTTTACCACCGCCCAAACCCGGAAGATTTGTGCACCTCCGGTGACTTCCGAGGGGTCGGAAGTCACCAGACGTGCGCAAAAGTTCGCGGGGGTTAGGCCGCGAACACCGCATCGATCACGTTCTGCGCCCACTCGAGGATCGCGGCATCCGCCAGATCGCGGCCCCCAAATGCAGCAGTCTTCGGCTTCGGAATCAACGCCGCATTCATCGCCGGCTTCACCGACGCCCCCGGGTACATCCGCTTCAGGCGCATCTCCTTGGACTCGGGCAGGTTCGCCGGCGCGAACTTGATGAAGTTGCCCTGCAGCGCCACGTCCGTCAGGCCGACCGACCGCGCCCGCACCCGGAACCGCGCCACGGCCACCAGGTTGACCACCGGCGCCGGCAGATCACCGTACCTATCGCGAAGCTCCTCAACCACCTCGTCAATCGCGGCATCGGTCAGGCACGAGGCAAGCTTCCGGTACGCCTCAAGCCGCAACCGCTCCCCCGGCACGTAGTCATGCGGCAGGTGCGCGTTCACAGGCAGCTCGATCTTCATCTCGGCGGCCTTCTCCTCGGCCTCTCCACGGAAGTTCGCAACGGCCTCACCGACCAACCGGATATACAGGTCAAAGCCCACCCCGGCAATGTGTCCGGACTGCTCCCCGCCCAGCATGTTTCCCGCGCCACGGATCTCGAGGTCCTTCAGCGCCAGCTGCATACCGGCGCCGAGCTCGTTGTGGGACGCCACGGCCTTCAGCCGCTCCAGAGCCACCTCACCCAGCGGCTTCTCCGACGGGTACAGGAAGTACGCGTACGCCCGCTCACGCCCGCGCCCTACACGGCCTCGCAACTGGTGCAGCTGCGAGAGTCCGTAGTTGTCCGCCCGGTCCACAATCAGCGTGTTCGCGTTCGAAATGTCCAACCCGGTCTCGATGATCGTTGTGCACACCAGCACATCGAACTTCTTCTCCCAGAAGTCCACGATGATCTGCTCCAGCCGGGACTCGCTCATCTGTCCATGCGCGACGGCGACTCTCGCCTCCGGAATCAGCTGCTGCAGGTGGGAGGCCGTCCGGTCAATCGAGGACACCCGGTTGTGCACGAAGAACACCTGTCCCTCGCGCATCAGTTCACGCCGGATCGCCGCGGAGGTCTGCTTGTCCGTGTACGGGCCAACATAGGTGAGCACCGGGTGCCGCTCCTCCGGCGGTGTTGCCAGCGTGGACGTCTCACGGATCCCAGTCAGCGACATCTCCAGCGTTCGCGGAATCGGCGTGGCGCTCATGGCCAGTACGTCCACGTTGGTGCGCATCTTCTTCAGCGCTTCCTTATGCTCAACGCCGAACCGCTGCTCCTCGTCCACAATCACGAGCCCTAGGTCCTTGAAATGCACTTCGGTGGACAGCAACCGGTGCGTCCCGATGACGACGTCGACCGAACCGTTCTTCAGCCCCTCCACCGTTTCCTTGGACTCCTTGGTGGTCTGGAACCGGGACAGCGCCCGGATCCGCACCGGAAACCCGGAGAACCGCTCCGAGAACGTCTCGAAGTGCTGCTGCACCAGGAGGGTGGTGGGCACCAGCACGGCCACCTGCTTCCCGTCCTGCACAGCCTTGAACGCAGCCCGGACGGCGATCTCCGTCTTGCCGTAACCCACATCGCCGGAGACCAGACGGTCCATCGGGACTTCCCGCTCCATGTCCGCCTTGACCTCATTGATAGTCGTCAGCTGGTCCGGCGTCTCGATGTACGGAAAAGCCTCCTCAAGCTCCCGCTGCCACGGCGTGTCCGGCGCGAAGGCATGCCCGCGCGAGGCCATCCGCGCCGAGTACAGCCGGATCAGCTCACCGGCAATCTCCTTGACCGCCTTGCGCGCCTGGTTCTTGGTTTTCGACCAGTCGGACCCGCCCATCTTCGACAGCGCCGGCGTATCCCCACCGACGTAGCGGGTGACCTGGTCCAACTGATCCGTCGGCACAAACAGCCGGTCACCCGGCGCCCCGCGCTTGGACGGCGCGTACTCCAGCACCAGGTATTCGCGGATGGTCTTGGTGGGACCGGCGCCCGTGGACCGCTGGATCAGCTCGATGAACCGCGCCACACCGTGCTGCTCGTGCACCACGAAGTCCCCTTCACGCAACTGCAAAGGGTCGACGGCGTTGCGCCGCTTCGAGGGCATCTTCCGCATGTCGCGGGTCCCCGAAGCAGAAGTGCGACCCAGCAGGTCAGCCTCGGTCAGCAGCCCCAGTTTCAGCCCGTCGAGCACGAACCCGCGGCCCGCAGAGGACGTGGTGATTTCGATGATTCCCGGCTGCGGCGAGCGGTCAAGCGAGTCAACGCGCGACGCCGGAATGTCAGCATCGTGGAACAGTTCAGCCAGGCGCTGGGCCGGCCCGGGGCCTTCGGTTGCGACCACCACCCGCCACTGGTCCCGCACGCGCCCGCCGAGAAACTCCATCATCTCCGCAACGTCCCCCTGGTATCCGCGCGGCTCACGCGCCGCAACGGTGAAACTGTCGACCTCGGTCAGCAGCTCGTCAGACCCGAAGGACGTCACCGACCACCACGCAACGTCATTCGCCAGCGCGGAGGACCGCGTATCCACCAGCGATCGGAAGCTCGCCGCTTCCAGATCGGCGCCCAACTGGCCGCTCAGATCGACCGGCGCCGCACCGCCGTCGGACGCTGTTGCCCACGCTGCCTGGAGGAATTCCTCGTTGGTCGCCTCGAGGTCATGGGCACGCGCGCGCACCTTCTCCGGCTCGACGACGACGGCAATCGACCCTGCCGGCAACTCGCCGACAAACGGGACCATCGCGTCAACCAGCACCGGCGCCAGCGACTCCATGCCCTCGACGGCGATCCCGCCGGCAATCTTCTCCAGCATCCCCGCCGCAGCCGGCAGCTGATCCTTTAGATGCGCGGCACGGGACATGACCGACGGCGTGATGAGCAGCTCGCGGCACGGCGGCGCATACAGCTCCGCGGGTGCCCCGCGATCACCGTCGGTCGGCAGCGAACGCTGATCGGCCACAGCGAACCAGCGCATCTGGTCCACCTCGTCGCCGAAGAACTCCACGCGGATGGGGTGGTCCTCGGTGGGCGGAAAGACGTCGATGATCCCGCCGCGCACCGCGAATTCGCCGCGGTGGGTGACCATGTCCACGCGGGCGTACGCGGCGTCGGCGAGCGCGCGGACCACCTCGTCGAACCCGCGCTCCTGACCCACCTTCAGCGTGACC
>NZ_JAROKN010000089.1:0-7970 GCF_029455255.1 Arthrobacter vasquezii
TGCGTCGGCATCGCACGGCCGAGGGGATGGGAACAGTCGCGCTGGTGGGCGGGGGACCGGCCGATGCCGGCCTCATCACCACCCGCGGCAGGCGCCTGCTGGCCATGGCCGACGTCGTCGTGGCTGATCGGCTCGGACCGCGTTCTCTGCTGACCGGCCTTTCTGCTGATGTCCAGGTGATCGAGGTGGGCAAGCTCCCCGGCCACCATCCGGTGCCGCAGGATGAAATCAACCGGATCCTCGTGGAGCAGGCACTGCTGGGCAACCGCGTTGTGCGGCTGAAGGGCGGCGACCCGTACGTCCTGGGTCGCGGCGGTGAAGAGGAAGCCTACTGCCGCGATCACGGCGTGCCCGTCGAGGTGGTACCCGGCGTCACATCCGCCATCTCCGTGCCGGCCGCCGCCGGCATTCCCGTGACGCACAGGGGAGTGGCGAAGGGCTTCAGCGTCATCACCGGTCACGAGGACATCCGGCAGCAGACAGGGCTCATCCCGCCGGGCAGCGACCACACACTGATCCTCCTGATGGGAGTGGCGCTGCTGCGTTCCTCCGCGGCGTCACTCATCACCGGCGGCCGGAAGGCGTCCACGCCCGTCGCCATCATCGAAAACGGGTGGATGGAGTCGCAGCGCGTGACCACCGGCACTCTTGAAACCATCGCGGACCTCGCAGAGCTGCGCGACGTCAAGTCTCCCGCCGTGATTGTGGTGGGAAACGTCGTCGCGCTTTCACCCCACTGGCAACCCGCCTAGCCCACGCCACCCAACACCACATCACAGCAAAGGAACACAGCCGTGTCGCAATCCTCCACGTTCTCCTCCGGTGACTCCCACCGACCCTTGCGCGTCGCCGTCATCGGCTCCGGTCCGGCCGGTGTCTACGCCGCCGACATCCTCACCAAGTCAGCGCCCGTTGCCTCGGGTGAGCTGAAGGTCAGCATCGACCTCTACGACCGCTACCCGGCGCCGTATGGCCTCATCCGCTACGGCGTTGCACCTGACCACCCGCGTATCAAGGGAATCGTCAACGCCCTGCACAAGGTGCTGGACCGCGGTGACATCCGCTTCTTCGGCAACGTTGAATACGGTACGGACCTCACGCTGGAGGACCTGCAAACCCATTACGACGCCGTCATTTTCGCCACCGGCGCGATCAAGGACGCGGACCTCAACATTCCCGGCATTGAACTTGAGGGCTCCTTCGGCGGAGCGGACTTCGTCTCCTGGTACGACGGGCACCCGGACGTGCCGCGCCAGTGGCCGCTCGAAGCCACGGAGATTGCTGTTCTGGGCAACGGCAACGTGGCCCTCGACGTAGCGCGCGTGCTCTCCAAGCACGCCAATGACCTCCTTGTCACTGAGATCCCGGACAACGTCTACCAGGGGCTGAGGAACTCGCCGGTGACGGATGTGCACGTGTTCGGCCGCCGCGGGCCGGCCCAGGTGAAGTTCACTCCGCTGGAGCTACGGGAACTTTCGCACTCACGGGACGTCGACATTGTGCTCTACCCCGAGGACTTCGAGTTCGATGCCGAGTCCGACCGGCAGATCCAGACGAACAACCAGACCAAGACCATGGTCGGCACGCTGACCAACTGGATCGCCGAGCAGCCCGAAGACCCGGCTGAATTCACCGCATCCCGCCGGCTCCACCTGCACTTCCTCCACAACCCGGTGGAGGTCCTGGGCGAGGACGGAAAGGTCACGGGCATCAGGTTCGAGCGCACCGCACTCGATGGAACCGGCAACGCCGTCGGCACCGGCGAATACCTCGACTACCCGGTCCAGGCGGTCTACCGCGCGGTGGGCTACTTCGGCTCAGCCCTGCCGGAGGTCGAGTTCGATCACCGCCGCGGTGTCATCCCGAACGACGGCGGCCGCGTGCTGGATGGCTCCGGCGTCCCCGTGGCAGGCGTGTACGCAACGGGCTGGATCAAGCGTGGCCCTGTCGGTCTCATCGGGCATACCAAGGGTGACGCGCTGGAGACGGTGACCCACTTGCTGGAGGATCTTGAGAACCTCCCGGCGGCCGCAGCGCCGGCGGATGACGCCGTCGTCAATCTTCTGAACGGACGCGGCGTGCAGTTCACCACCTGGGAGGGCTGGCTCGCGCTCGATGCGCACGAGCGCGCTTTGGGCGATGCCGCCACCGAGATCGACGGCGTGGTCCGTGAGCGGATCAAGGTTGTGCCCCGCGAAGACATGGTCTCCGTCGCCCGGAGCGTGCAGGTCGACGCACCGGCCGACGCATAGCATTAGCGGCGCGCAGGCGATCCGCGCCCCGAGGTCCTACCGCCGGGGAGCGGACTCCTTGGAGAGGACCCAGACGTTGGTGTTCCCCTGACGTTCAACCGTGACTGTGGTGACCAGGGCGTTGATCAGGAACAGGCCGCGCCCGGATTCCAGCTCCTCGGGATCACCTGTTGCCGGCGTCAAAGGATCCGGATGCGCTGCCGCATTGATTTCCAGAATGCGCGCCTGAAGCCGGGTGGCGGTGGCGCTCAACTCGACGCCGAGGCGCATCCCAGCGCGGTCGAGCGGAACTCCGTGCTCAACGACATTGGAGGCGGCCTCGATGACGGCGGTGGTGAAAGCCATCTGGTCCTCGAACGGGACATCTTCAAGGTCACTCCAGAACCGGTCAAGCTCATCGTGGAGATCGTTGATGGCCGCCGGAACTGCCTCGGCTTCGAACCGTCGCTGTGAATCGCGGTCAGTCACTGGCGAATGCCTCTTCTACCGTCGCGTAAGGAGACAGCACCCGGTTCATGTTGGTGAGCTCCAGGACCATCTGTACCTGCTTCTGCGCACAGGCAATCCGGAGATCCCCGCCTGCCTGCCGAGCGACCTTGAGGCAGCCGATCAGGGCGCCGAGTCCGGAGGAGTCCATGAAGTCCGTGGCCGCAAGGTTGACCACGATGTGGCGGCTGCCGGCTCCGACGGCCTCATCGACGGTGCTGCGCAGCGTAGGCGCTGAGACCATATTGAGCCGGCCGTTGGCCACCACCTCGGTGTACGTGCCCCTGTCCTCAATCGTGAACTGCATCAGCTTTCCTTTCCTCGATGACGTATCCCTCGTATTTCACTGCCTTGATGAGCACGCTCAACACAATCAGGTCGAAGACGACCCAGAAGACGTTGACGAACGTTCCGAGTGGTTCGTTGAGTCCGGTGGCCAGCCGGACTATGCCAACCACCGCGGCAATGACAAGCAGCACCATGACAATCAGCTGCGGCCGGATCAGGCTCCAACTGGGTCCGCCGTCCTGCCGGGCCTTCGGCGTGACCGCAAAGCCCAGCGGACGGCCAAACCAGACGTTACGGGCCGCCGTCGTGCAGGCCTTGATCCAGGTCGGGAACAGCGCCAGGCTGTACTGCTGGCCGCGCCAGGTGCTCACCCCTCGGCCCACCACTGCGAAGAGCAACTGGTTGACAATCATGAACGGCAGGAAGCGGATGAAGAAATCGAAGCTGATGCTGTTCACGGGAAGGATGCCGAGCGTCAGGTAGATGATCGGTGCGGCGAAGTAGACGACGGCGGCGAAACCGCTCAGGTAGCTCCACATCGTTGCGAAGTACATCAGCCGCTGAACCAGGCTCATACCCTTCTTCAGCAACGGATTCTCGCGCAGGAGTACCTGGATGGTTCCCTGCGCCCAGCGGAGCCGCTGCGTCAGCATGGTCTTCAGGTCTTCGGGCGCCAGTCCGTGGGCAAGGATCTCGTGGTGGTAGACGCTCTGCCAGCCCATCGCGTGCATGCGCATGGACGTAGCCATGTCCTCTGTCACAGAGATGGTGGCCAGCGGCATGACCGGTTGAGCCTCGTCATCGCGGTCCACCGAGATGGCATCGAGGACGGCCTGCACCGATTCGAGCGCGCCCAGGGGCGACCACGCTCGGTCCGACAGCTGCTCGACCGCCTGATCCAGGTTGTCCGGGACAGCAACCCCGGGTTCGCTACCGAGGTCCATGGCAGCGATCTCGGCAAGATCCGCCTCCATCGCCGACATGTCAGCCGCGACCATCTGCTGCACTGCGCTGTCCACCGAGCGGCGGAGCCGGTAAGTCACCTCGGCGAGGGGCGCGCCGGCCGCTTTTTCCGTGCGCGCCGCAGCGACCGCCTTCTCGACATCGTCCAACAGTTCGGCCACCAGCGGGTTCGCGGCCTCCGGAGACTTCCGGGCGCGGCGCACCGCAGCGCGGGCGGATTTCAGCGCTGCGGTGACCGCCCTTTCCACCTCCTCGACATACCCGGCGAGTCCGAGCTGCATGAGCGCCTCACGGCGGAGGATGGCGTTGGAGCCGCAGAAGAATGCGGCGTTCCAGCCGTCCTTGCCCTGCTGGATTGGACCGTAGAAGAGGGGCGCCTGACTTCCGAGGGGATCATCGTCGGGAACGTTCACGAAATACTGTGGTGTCTGCACGAGGCTCACGCGCCGGTTGTTGAAGTAACCGAGGGTCCGGTCCAGGATGCGCGGGTCCGGCACCTGGTCCGTGTCGAGAATGAGCAGAAACTCGCCGGAGGTGCTCATCAGGGCATTGTTGAGGTTTCCAGCCTTGGCGTGCCGGGGCCGGTTTGCCCATTCCGGCCCGCGCGTGATGTAGCCCACACCGATTCGGTCTGCGGCCTCCTGCAATTCGGGACGCGAGCCGTCGTCGAGAATCCAGGTGTTGTGCGGATAGGTGATCCGCTTCGCCGCCTCCGCGGTCTCAAGTACCATCTCCACGGGCTCGTTGTAGGTCGTGATGAAGACGTCCACCGTTGCGCCGACCGGCGGCTCGGGAGCGGTGCGGCGCTTAACCCGCCATACGGTGAGCCCAAAAAGAGCAACATCGATGAGGCTGTAGGTTTCGGCTGCGACCAGCGGCACGGCAATCCACCAGGCCTCCCAGTTCAGCGATTCCAGCCAACGCCACGCGATGTAGTTGATCCCCAGGATGACAGTGAGCACAACCAGCAGCCGCACCCAGAACGCGTTCATGCGCCGACCCCGGCTGTCCGGCGAACCACAACAGCGGTGACGTCATCTTCCACGCGTGGATCTTCCCCCAGAATCAACAGCTTGTCGCAGGCGTCTGCAGCCGAGGACGACGTGGCAACGACCTCTGCGGCGGCTGCAGCAAACTCGTCCAGTGTGTCGTAGATGTCCAGCAAGCCGTCACTGATGATGGCGAGGGCATCACCGGCAGCCAATGTCACGGTCATCACCTCCCAGTCCCAGCCCGGAACGGTGCCCAGCGGCACCCCGCCGGAGGCTAGGCGTCTCCATGAGCCGTCGGAGCTGACATGCAGTGCGAGGCCATGACCGGCGTCGATGAGGTCCACGGCGCCGTCGGAAGCGGTGAGCCGGCCGTGGAGAAGCGTGACGAAGGACGACGCACGCTCAAGGTCGGCGTCGAGGGATGCCGCCGCAGAGGTGAAGGCCCGCGCAAGGTCCGGTTCCTCGGCAGTTGAGCGTAGCACCGCGCGAACCGTGGCGGCTACCAGGGCGGCTCCCATACCTTTGCCCATGGCATCGGCGACGGAGAAGTGCATGCCGTCAAGGGTGGGGTACCAGTCGAAGAAGTCTCCGCCAACGTCGCGGGAGGGGCGAAATTGTCCCGCAATGTCGTAACCGGGCAGTTGGAGACCGTGCCGGGGCAGCAGGCTCTGCTGCACCTGCGCGGCGCGTTGCCTCTCATCGGCGTCCGCTTCAGTGGCCGCGGTGCTGGCAGCGAGCTGGCGGTTCTGGCGACGGAAAAGAGAATTGATGCGCGCTACGAGTTCGCGCGGGCTGAAGGGTTTGACGATGTAGTCGTCAGCACCGGTATCCAGTCCCTGCAAGCGGTCTATCTCACTGCCGCGGGCAGTGATCATGAGGATGTAGGCGTCTGAGATAGGCCGGATCTGTGCGCAGGCGTCCAGTCCGTTGCCGTCGGGCAGGTTGAGGTCCAGGGTAATGATGTCCACGCCGCGCCGCGCGGCTTCAACCCCCTCACGAACCGTTCCGGCCTCCGTCACCTGGAAACCCTCGCGCTTAAGCAGCGACGCCAGAAGCATCCGGATATCGGGGTCGTCCTCGATGACAAGAGCGCGGCGTTCCGGCGGTGAGACGGTCATGCTCCATTTAACCCACAATTTCCGGCCGGGTCGCACACGCCGCGTCACATCCCTGCGAAGCTGCGATTTGCCGGTTGCGCCGATCTATAGAGTTGGCAGTGTCGGAACGGCACCCGAGCGTTAGGAGCACCAGTCACCATGGACAATGTTCTGTCCTATCTGACGTTCAACACCCGGCAGTTCCACGAGATGTCGATGCGCTCACGGGTGCTGCTTAGTCAGGCTCCACTATCGATCACAACCGCGCTGCTGGCAGCAGGGAGCGTCGCTTTCCATCCGGTGGTATGGGCCAGCGCAGCGTTCCAGTGGGGCATGATCCTCAGCTGCGGAATTCTCCTGCTGTGTGCGCTCATCCCCTGGGACCGGTTGCCGTACGGACTGTTCCTGACCATTCCGGTGCTCGATTTCATCCCGATCGCGCTGCTGCGCTTCGGCGCCAACACGGAGGTCCTCGGGATCGGGCTGATGGCGGTTTTCCCGGTCCTGTGGCTGGCGGCTTCCGGCCTATACCCGCGGCTTGGCCTTGCGCTGAGCCTGATTGGCCCGTTTGCGATGATCTGGGTTCCACTGTTCGCGGCGAACGCCGGCGTCAGTGCATCGGACCTGACCCAATCAGCCCTGCTGCCCACCATCATCTTCGGCATCGCGGTGACAATCCGGGTCATGACGGCCAGCATGATGGACCAGCAGAAAGCCATGGAGGAAAAGGACCACGCACTGCAGCAGGTGCTCCACCGCAGCGCCCAGCGGGAGCGGTTGCTGAATGCCACGATGAACACCGTCGACGTCGGTCTCCTCGCCATCGACGCGGACGGGCATGACATCCTGTTCAACCGGCGCCAGCACGAGGTCCACCGGATCGGGCTGCCCGATGGGGTGGATGACGCACCGGAGAAGGACCTCCTGCTGTTCCGACCCGACGGCGTCACGCTCATCCCCACCGCAGAACGCCCGGCCTACCGCGCCGTTGCGGGTGAAACATTCTCCGATTACCTCATCCGGATCGGCGAGGGAGACCACCAGCGCGTTCTGTCAGCCTCTGCCCGCATGATGCTGGACGAGGGCGGACACCGTGAGGGCGCCGTCGTCGCTTTCAACGATGTCACTGAGCTGGTGAACGCGCTGAACGCGAAGGAGGAGTTCGTGGCGATGGTCTCCCACGAACTGCGCACTCCGCTGACGGTCATCGTCGGATATCTGGAGATGATGCTCGATGACAACCCGCCGCCGGAGACGCTGACCGGCCTGAACGTCATCGGCCGCAACGTGACGCGCCTTCGCAGGCTCGTAGACGACCTGCTCACCGCAGCCTCCGGGCCGCCGGAAGTGTCCCCGGTGCGCGCGGACCTCGCCGACATATCCCGCGAATCAGTGGATGCCATCATGGCGCGCGGCAAGGAAGCCGGCGTCGACATTGTTGACGAGGTTCCCGTGGGCACCATCGCCCGGTGTGATCCCGCGCGGATCGGTCAGGTTCTGGATAACCTGCTCTCCAATGCGGTCAAGTATTCGCCGGCGGGCGGAACCGTTACGGTGCGTGCGCAGAAAATGCCGGGCTCCGTGGTCTGCGAGGTGGAGGATCAGGGAATGGGCATGAGCCCGGAGGACAGCGCCGAGGTGTTCTCGAAGTTCTTCCGGACCTCCAGTGTGCGGCAGGCGGCGATCCCCGGCGTGGGGCTGGGCCTGGCCATCGTCCGTTCGATCGTCGAGGAACACGGCGGCCGCATCCATTGCCGCAGCGAGCTGGGCCGCGGCACCACGTTCACGTTCGAGCTGCCGGATAGTCCTCGCGACGCCGAACCCGGCACCAGTGTGTCCACCAGCGACGCCAACCATTAGACGTGGGGGGGGGGGGGGGGGGGGGGTGGCCC
>NZ_JAROKN010000008.1:0-106088 GCF_029455255.1 Arthrobacter vasquezii
GACCGGCACGGCGGCGGACGTCCGTGGCGCATCGATGATGTGCCGCACGGCCCGTCCTGCCTCGAGCCCGTCATCGCTCGCATGGTGCGCCGCCCCCAGGTCCCGCAGCGGCAGGTAGCACTCCGGCGCGAGGATCAGGGCGAGCAGGCCCACTTCAAGCCCCACATCACCGTGGATCAGCCGCACGCCCACGAACACGGCCACGACCGCCACTGAAATCGTGCTGATCAGTTCGAGCGCGAGGGATGACAGGAAGGCGATGCGCAGTGTCTCCATGGTCCGGCGGGAGTAGCCGGCGCCGATATCCTCCAGCGCACGCGTCTGGGCACTTGCCCTGCCGAGGCCAACGAGGGCGGGCAGCCCTTTTGCGAGTTCCAGCAGATGGTCCGAGAGCCGATCGAGCGATGCCCTCGCCTCGGCTGTTCTGTCCTGCGTGTGCCAACCGATCAGCACCATGAAGACCGGGATCAGCGGGATGGTCAGGACGATCACGGCGGCGCTCACCCAATCCGCAGCCAGAATGCGCGCGCCGACCAGGAGGGGAACCACTGCGCAGGTGATGAGCGCGGGGAGGTATTGCGTGTGGTACTTGTCGAGGCCGTCCAAC
The DNA here is from genome assembly GCF_029455255.1 of Arthrobacter vasquezii. Lineage (NCBI taxonomy): Bacteria > Bacillati > Actinomycetota > Actinomycetes > Micrococcales > Micrococcaceae > Arthrobacter > Arthrobacter vasquezii. Next base: position 608 of record NZ_JAROKN010000008.1, read on the forward strand.
CCGCGGGTGAGGAGCACGCTGAGCGCGCCCGTACCCTGCTTCCCACTCGTGGTCCCGCCGTCGGCAAGCACCCGCTCAAGCGCCTCCCGCCGCAGCCGCTCCTTCACCCCGTATGCCAGGCGCTGAGCGGTTCCCTGCTGCGCCCAGGCAGCGCCTGCGCGCAGCACTGCACCGGCCACCCCGACCTCCAACAGGTCTGCTGACGGCAGGGCACCGCCGGCGAGCGCCGCGATGCCGCGGGCGATTGCTTCCGCGATCAGGACCAGCCCCACTGCCTTGACCGCAGCAAGGACACCGAGGAGGTACACGGGACGAACCGGAACGGACATGCCGGCGGGACCGCGGGCCAGGAGCCGGTCGATCACAGGGGGCTCACCGAGTGTGCGTCGGGGATGCTCTTTTCGGTGACGCGCTTCCGGAAGACCCAGTAGGTCCAGCCCTGGTAGGCGAGCACGAGGGGCACCCCGATAGCGGCGACGATGCTCATCAATCCGAGGGTGTATGGCGAGCTCGAAGCGTTCTCCACCGTGAGGTTGAAGGCGTCACTGAGCGTCGACGGCAACACGACCGGATAGGCCGAGCCGAAGATGCATGCCAGCGAAGCCGCCAGCGCGGCACCCAGCCAGATGAAACCCCAGCCATCATGTGAGGACCACTCGGCAAACCAGGACGCAGCCGCCGCAGCTACGGCGACGGCAAGGATAAGACCGGTCCACACCGTTCCGCCGGCGAGGTGCACTGTCGCTGCCCACAGCAGCAACGGCACGACGGCGAGCGGCAGCAGCCGTATCAGGAGCTTTCTCGCTCGTTCCCGGATGGGCCCGTCGGTCTTCAGCACCAGGAACGCCAGAGCGTGGGCGAGGCAGAAGAGGACGACGGCGGCCGCGCCAAGGAAGGCGTCAAACGTAACCCAGACGAATGGCCCGCCCACCCGGTCACCGTTCTCGTTGAGCGGAAGTCCGGAGGTGGTCAAGGCGAGGGCGGCGCCGATTCCAGCCGCTGCGGTGAAGGAGCCGAGGAAGATTGCCAGATCCCAGCGGCGGCGCCACTGGTCGCTGTTCATCTTTCCGCGGTACTCGAAGGCGACTGCCCGGAAAATGAGTGCGAGGAGCACCAGGATGAAGGGCAGGTATAGCGTGGAAAGCAGCGAGGCATACCAGAGCGGAAAGGCGGCGAGAGTTGCACCTATCGCGGTGACGAGCCAGACCTCGTTGCCGTCCCAGACCGGCCCAACCGTGTTGAGGAGGACCCTCCGTTCCCGGTCGGTTCGCGCGAACAGCTTCATCAGCATGCCGACGCCGAGGTCGAATCCCTCAAGGAAGAGAAAGCCGGTCCACAGCACGCTGATCAGGATGAACCAGATCGTGGGCAGGAGCTCGGTCATGTGCGTGGTTCCTTTCCGCGCGGCGCAGTGGAGTTCGGCTCAGTAGGCAAAGGCGAGCACATCGTCGTCGTCCTTTCCGCGTGAGGAACTGTCGTCGTCGTGCCTGGCAGCCAACTCCGGCATGGCGGAGGCAACCCCGCCGCGCACGTAGGTGAAGAGCAGCTTCACTTCGACGACCAGCAGGACGGCATAGACCAGAGTGAGTGCGACCAGCGAGAAGACGAGTTCGGCGAGCGATACCCCCGGCGACACTGCGGCGGCCGTGAACATGAAGACGCCGTCGATGCCGCTGGGGTCAGGGTTGGGCGCCACGACAAACGGCTGGCGGCCCATTTCCGTGAAGATCCAGCCCGCGGAGTTGGCCCCGAAAGGCGCGAGGATTCCGAACACCGCAAGCCGCATCAGCCAGCGGGACTCAGGGACCGTCCCCTTCCGCAGAATCCTCAGGGCTACCAGCGCAGCGAAGGCGGCGAGTGCGCCGAAGCCGATCATGATGCGGAAGCCCCAATAGGTGACTTCCATGACCGGCAGGTAGTCGATGCTCATGCCGGCGCGCTCGCCGTACATCGGATCGTCCGGCAGTGTCTGTCCGTACTGCTCCTTGTACTCGGGCAGGAGCGTGTTCACGCCTTTGACTTCGGTAGTGAAGTCACCGTTCGCAAGGAAGGACAGCAGGCCCGGAACCTCGAAAACCGCAACGATGTCGTCGCAGTCCTGCGATCCCAGGTTGCCGACCGAGAGGACCGAGAAGCCGGTTCCATCGTGGCAGGCGGCTTCCGCTGCCGCCATCTTCATGGGCTGCTGCTCAAACATCAGCTTTGCCTGCAGATCACCTGACACTGCGGTTCCGGCGAAGGAAATCAACGCGACGACGGCGCCGATCCGCGCTGAGCGCAGCCACACCTGGTGGTCAATCACTCCGCGGGAACCGGAAGCGTCAGTTCCGACGACGACCTTCCCGTCGCCGTCGACCGTGTCCAGCCCGTCATGGCGCCGCTTCCAGAGGTGGTACCAGGCAATACCGAGCAGGAAGCCGCCCGCAACAGCGAGGGCACCGAAGATGGTGTGGGTGAAGGCGACGAGGGCGGTGTTGTTGGTGAACACTGCCCAGGCGTCCACCATGCGGGCACGGCCGTCCACGAGCTCGACGCCCACGGGATGCTGCATCCAGGAGTTCGCCACGATGATGAAGTAGGCAGAGAATACCGACGCCACGACTGCGGCCCACAGCGCTCCAAGGTGCAGCACCTTCGGCAGCCGCTGCCAACCGAAGATCCACAGGCCCAGGAAGGTCGATTCGACGAAGAACGCAAGCAGCGCTTCCATGGCAAGCGGCGCACCGAAGACATCGCCTACGAACCGGCTGTACTCGCTCCACGCGAGCCCGAACTGGAACTCCTGCACCAGTCCGGTTGCAACCCCCATGATGAAGTTGATGAGGAAGAGCTTCCCCCAAAACTTCGTCATCCGCAGGTAATGGTCCTTGCCCGTCCGGTACCAGAGGGTCTGCATGACAGCGACAACGAGGCCAAGCCCTATCGTCAGCGGCACCATCAGAAAGTGGTACACGGTGGTGATACCGAACTGCCACCGTGCAATTTCAAGTGCTTCCACAGGTCCTCAATTCCTCAAGCACTGGCGATGTGTGAGCGATTTCTACGCTTTGTAGAAACGTTCTTCTACATATCGTAGAACAACTTTCCCGCACACTTCTACATGACGTAGAACCTTGCGCGAAAAAGCTGTAGATTAAGAGAGATTGGAAGTGGTGTTGCACCGCAATCAGTCCGTCCAGCCGCAGATCAGGATCAACAAAGGAATAAGAATGGCCACGCTCGGTGAACTCGAACGCACAGTGATGGACCTGCTGTGGGGCACCCAGGAGGCCATGACCGCGAACACTCTTCGTGATGCATTGGCGCTAGCTCCTGAAGGTACGGCGGAAGGCAAGGAACTCGCGGTCACCACGGTGTTGACCGTCCTGTCCCGGCTCGAGAAGAAGGGCCTGGTTGAGCGTGAACGCGACACCCGCCCTCACCGCTACCGCGCCGTGACCAGCCGCGAAGACCACACGGCGGAGCTCATGCATGAGGTACTGGTAACCGCTCCTGACCGCGAAGCTGTACTGGCACGCTTCATCGGCAGTGTCTCTGAGAGCGAGGCCCGCACACTCCGGCGGCTCCTGGGCAGCAACTAGCCGCCATGTTCTGGGCCTCCCACTTCCTGGCGGCGCTGGCCGTGATTCTGGCATGGCCCGCACCGATCGCCCTCTCCCGCGCACAGTGGCCCTCACGCTCGCCGTTCACCGCGATGATCCTGTGGCAGGCAATCGCGCTCGCCGGAGGTCTGTCAATGATCGGCGCCATGCTGGTGTGGGGACTGGAACCGCTGGGAGATAATCTGCTCGAAGCGTTGCAGGGCCTCTGGGACATCCTGGTGAATAACCGCCCGGCAGACACTCTCGGCCTCGTCCACGTCTTCGCCCTCAGCGCCGCAAGCCTCCTGACCGCGCACCTCGTGTTCACCCTGCTGATCACCTATGCGCGGATCAAGGGCCAACGACGGCGGCACCGCAACCTGCTGAATCTGTTGAGTTCACCCTCACACACCAACCCCTCCACGCTGGTGATCAAGCACCCGGCCCCGGTTGCCTATTGCCTGCCCGGCGGCGCGCGCTCCGTGACGGTCCTCTCCGACGGACTGATGGGGCTGCTCTCCGAAGATGAACTGCGGGCCGTTCTCGTGCATGAGCGTGCCCATCTGAGCCAGCGGCATCACCTGCTGCTCTGGGCTTTTGCGGCCTGGCGTTCAGCGCTCCCGTGGCTGCCGACGTCGCGCCTGGCGCAGCGGTCGGTCAATGAGCTGATCGAGATGCTCGCGGACGACGAGGCCGTCAAGGAAGTGGACCAGGAGACCCTTGTAGGAGCAATAGCCATTGTGGCGACGGGCTCGCACGGTCCGTCTGTTTCACACGGGCGTTCGGGCGAGACACCGGATCATGCACTGACCGATGCCGCAGCAGCGCAGGATCCCGAGCAGGATGATGCCTCGCTCTCAACGGTTCACCGGCTGCGCCGCCTGCTCGAGCCGCAGGCGCCGCTCACCCCCGCACAGACCTTCGCGGCCCTCGCCACATCGGCGCTGCTGCTGACCGTGCCTACCGCCCTGCTGATCGCGCCCGGTTTCCTGGGCTGACGCGGCGGGCTTCCAGGGCTCCCTGATTCAGCTCCTGCGCAAGCTGGCTGTGCAGACTATGTCCCTGTACTAGGCGTCGATGCGTTCGCGATCCAGCGACGCGGCGCCGGCCACAATGAAGTCCTTGCGCGGTGCAACGTCACTGCCCATGAGAAGGTCGAAGACCCGCTCAGCCGATTCGGCCTCCTGAATCCGTACTCGACGCAGGGTGCGATGGCGCGGATCCATGGTGGTTTCCGCCAACTGTCCGGCATCCATTTCCCCCAGTCCCTTGTACCGCTGAATGGGTTCCTTGTAGCGCCTGCCCTCACGTTCGAGGGCGGTGAGCAGCCGGTGAAGCTCCTGGTCGGAATAGGTATAGACGGTTTCATTCGCTTTGCTGCCGGGGTTGAGTATTTCCACCCGGTGCAGCGGCGGAACGGCCGCAAAGACCCGCCCGGCATCAACCAGGGGACGCATGTACCGGAAGAACAGCGTGAGCAGCAGGGTACGGATATGCGCGCCGTCGACATCGGCGTCCGTCATCAGGATGACCTTGCCGTAGCGGGCCGCATCAAGAGAGAAGCTGCGGCCCGACCCTGCGCCGACAACCTGAATCAGCGCGGCGCACTCGGCGTTGGAGAGCATGTCACCCACCGAGGCCTTCTGCACGTTGAGGATCTTTCCCCGAATGGGCAGCAGCGCCTGGTAGTCCGAGGACCTCGCCAGCTTGGCGGTCCCCAGCGCGCTGTCACCCTCAACGATGAACAGCTCGGAACGCTCGGAATCGTCAATGCGGCAGTCTGCAAGCTTGGTTGGCATGGATGATGTCTCCAGCGCGTTCTTCCGGCGCTGGGTTTCCTTGTGAACGCGCGCCGATACGCGGGACTTCATCTCGGCGACAACCTTCTCCAACAGCAGCGCAGACTGCGCTTTGTCTGCGCGGGCCGATGAATTCAGTTTCGCAAGGATCTGCGTTTCCACCACCTTGCCGACGATGGCGCGGACGGCGGACGTTCCGAGGATCTCCTTGGTCTGGCCTTCGAACTGCGGCTCCGCGAGCCGCACGGTCAGAACCGCGGTGAGACCCGCAAAGACGTCGTCTTTCTCCAGCTTGTCGCTGCCCGCCTTGAGCTTGCGTGCATTGGCCTCGACCACTTTCCGGAAGGTTTTCAGGAGCGCTTGTTCGAAGCCCGACTGGTGGGTTCCGCCCTTGGGCGTAGCAATGATGTTGACGAAACTTTTTACCGTGGTGTCATAACCGATCCCCCAGCGCAGCGCGATATCCACTTCGCAGTCACGCTCGACCTCGGCGATCCGGCTGTGCCCCTGATCATCGAGGACGGGAACGGACTCCTTGAAACGGCCGGACCCATGCAGGCGCCACACATCAGTGACGGCGTGGTCAATCGCCAGGAACTCAGCGAACTCGGAAATTCCGCCGTCGTGATGGAAGACTTCTTCGACTACCCCGTCCGTGCCGGGTAAGGCACGCTCATCGCGAAGCGTAATGCTTAGTCCCGGTACCAGGAATGAAGTCTGCCGCGCACGAGCCTGCAGCTCTTCGTAGGAGAACTTGGCATCAGGAGTGAAAATCTGCCGGTCCGCCCAGTACCGGATCCTCGTTCCCGTGACGCCGCGTTTGGTGCTCCCGACGACTTCGAGGCGGGAGCTGTCGACGAAGGGGGAGAACTCCGCTGTAGGCAACGGCTTGCGCTCATCGGCAAACCGCCCGGGCTCACCTCTCCGGAAGGACATCTGGTACGTCTTGCCGCCACGGTCAACCTGGACGTCGAGGCGCGCGGACAGCGCGTTGACCACGCTGGCGCCGACGCCGTGGAGCCCACCGGACGCGGTGTAAGAGCCGCCGCCGAACTTGCCGCCGGCGTGCAGTTTCGTGAAGACGACTTCCACGCCGCTCAGCCCGGTCTTGGGTTCGGCGTCTACCGGAATGCCGCGCCCATCGTCATGCACCTCAACGGAACCGTCGGCATGGAGGATGACCTTGATGCTCTGGCCGTGTCCCGCAAGTGCTTCATCCACCGAGTTGTCGATGATCTCCCAGAGGCAGTGCATGAGCCCCCTGGAATCAGTGGAGCCAATGTACATGCCGGGACGTTTGCGAACCGCCTCAAGCCCCTCGAGGACGGAAAGATGGCGGGCTGTGTATTCAGAGCGGGGTGCCACTTCCTTGGAAACTCCTTGGGATTGCGGTCTATCTCGGCGAGCGTCGGCGAGCCGGGAGCGGCGCACCCTCCCAAGCATATTCCCTTGTCCCCGCTGTGGATGGCAGGCATGCCGGGCCCTCGGGCGCGCGGTTCGTCCCTGCCGGATGCCTCCCCGCGAGCGTACGCGCTCAGCGAAAGCACACCCAGCTTGCGAAGAAACGGCAACGAATAGTGGTTATATGAACTACAGGAACCACTAAGGAGGCATCCATGACAACAGCTACAGCAACCCGTGAGCTGACCGCTTTGCACCGTTGTGACCGGTGCGGGGCCCAGGCCTATGTGCGCGCAGTCCTTCAGTCCTCCGGTGGTGAGCTTCTCTTCTGCGGGCACCACGCCCGCGCCGTTGAGAGCACTCTCCGGCCGCAGACGTCAGAGTGGCAGGATGAAACCGCCCGGCTGACCGAAAAGGCGCAGAGCACTGTAGAGGCATAGCCGCGCACAGGCCGTCCGCCGAAGCGCAGCATAGTTGGAGCCTCCTGAACGGATGGCACATAAATAGGAAGAACCCCCTCCGCGGAGGGGGTTCTTCCTATTTATGTGCCTGCTGCCGCCGTTCCTAGTCGAGGTAGTCCCGAAGTACCTGCGAACGTGACGGGTGCCGCAACTTAGACATGGTCTTGGACTCTATCTGGCGGATGCGCTCACGGGTGACGCCGTACACCTTGCCAATTTCATCGAGGGTCTTCGGCTGGCCGTCAGTAAGACCGAACCGCATGGCGACCACACCTGCTTCCCGCTCCGACAACGTATCCAGGACGGAGTGAAGCTGCTCCTGCAGAAGTGTGAAACTCACCGCATCCGCAGGGACGACTGCTTCCGAGTCCTCGATCAGGTCGCCGAACTCGGAATCACCGTCTTCGCCGAGCGGAGTGTGCAGGGAGATGGGCTCGCGGCCATACTTTTGAACTTCGACGACCTTTTCAGGCGTCATATCGAGTTCAAGTGCCAGTTCTTCCGGTGTGGGTTCCCGGCCGAGGTCCTGCAGCATCTGCCGCTGGACGCGGGCCAGTTTGTTGATGACTTCGACCATATGTACCGGAATACGGATGGTGCGGGCCTGGTCTGCCATGGCACGGGTGATGGCCTGGCGGATCCACCACGTTGCGTAGGTGGAGAACTTGAAACCCTTGGTGTAGTCGAACTTCTCTACAGCACGGATCAGACCCAGGTTGCCTTCCTGAATCAAGTCCAGGAAGAGCATTCCGCGGCCGGTGTAGCGCTTGGCCAGCGACACCACGAGACGGAGGTTTGCCTCGAGAAGATGGTTCTTGGCGCGCTTCCCGTCATGGATGACCCACTCAAGTTCCCGACGCAGCTTGGGATCGATGTTCTCATTCGCCGCCAGCTTCTCCTCGGCGAACAGGCCCGCCTCAATGCGCAGAGCGAGATCTACTTCCTGTTCGGCGTTGAGAAGGGCGACCTTGCCGATCTGCTTCAGGTAGTCCTTGACCGGGTCCGCAGTAGCGCCTGCGGAAACGACCTGCTGTGCCGGTGCATCGTCGTCGTCAGCATCCGAGTAGACAAACCCACTCCCAGTCGAAGCTTCAGCCGCCTCCGGCTCTGCAGCCTCAGTGTCTGCACCTTCGACTTCTGCGGCACCCGGCGCGGTCTCCTGCTCTGCAGGAACGTTTGCGGGGCTGCCCTCCGGGGCCTTCGTGTCTACGCTGCCTTCGGCTGCCGCGGGCTTGGCGCCACGAGCGGTAGCGGTCTTCGATGCCGGCTTAGCAGCGGCGGTCTTGCGCTTGGTTGCAGTTGTACCGGGTTCTGTTAACACCGGTGCTGTTGTCTTCTTGGCCGACACTCAAGAACCTTTCATACGGCGGTTTGCGGCGCCGCCAAGGAGGGCAACACCACTATGACCCTGTCAAGTCCGTGTTTGAAATCAGACCTATCAACGGGAACTGTTCGTACGTACAACAGCTCTGGCGAGTGCGCTATTCCCCTTGCGGACGTGTGGTGGTGTGAATACCAACATCCGAAGTGCCTGAAACGCGTCGATCTGAAACACGAACCCAACCGGGTCTCGTTTCCATTGTCGCACGCTTTGCGAACCTCACGTAAATTCCGAACCGACAGCCGGTGCTTCCGGTGAATCCCGCTCTTCTTTCCTCAACGAGTCCGTGTACGGTTCAGGCCACGCTGCGGGATTCGGAGGTCCAGGCGGTCTCGCGCCGACGAGCCCACGGTGCAAGGGAACCGGTTCCGACCAGCGCCATCAGGAGTTCAGCGAGGGTGTATCCCGGAGCTTCGTCCAAAGCCTCCTGCAGATAGTGATGAGCACGCGACCCCCTGCCACGTGCCCATTCGAGCCAACCCAGAATACTGAGAAGAGCCGCCCGCGGCTCCCCGCTCGCCACTGCGGTCAACCCGAGAAAGCGGGTGTGCGCTGCATCAAGGCGATCCCAGTCCGGCACGCTGAGCGTGGCAAGGAAGACATCCCGAAAGAGTGTTGAGGGATCCTCGTTGTCCTCCTGGTCTGCGGGTCGCGGAAGACCTCCCGTCGGTCGCAGAGCCTGCAGGCGCGTCATCAGGGCGTTGCAGGCGTACGGAAGTTCCTCCTCCTCCGGATCCGCCGGCAGCACGCCGGCTGCGACTGCGGCTTCCTGCGCAGCGTCCGGACCCGCGGCTGCCAGCACTATGAGGCTGTCCCGCACGGGCGCGCTAGTCAGACCGGCCAAAAGGAAAGCAACAACCTGCGGCGAAACTGCCGGTTCCTGCGGATCTGCCGTGCGTGAAAGAAACGCGTCCCAGAGGATGAGGGAATCACGGCCAAGGCTTGTCTTGTCCCACCTTCCACACCACTGTTCCACGTAGGAGGCCGCCAGTTGATTGATTTCTTCGCTGTGCCCGGGGTCGGGTGTTCCGACCGCGGCTGCCAGGGAAGCGGCATAGGTACTCCCCTGATAGACCAGCTCCGCGTTGAGGACGCTTTCGGTGATCCGGGCAAGCGGGTGGCCCGGCCAGGGACAGCAGGACGCATCCTCGCAGAAGTAGTCCCGCCAATGACTTGAGCTGACGAGCCATCCGTCCAACAGCGGCAGTCCTGCGGCGTCGAGCACCAGGTCGAGGCAGTGGATCAACGGAGCGTAGGGCGGGGAGCCCGGCTCGGCCCACTCGGCGTCGGTGTACACCGCCATCAACACTCCGTCGGCCGAAGAGTCCGATTCGAGGTAGTCGCGCACCGTGGATGCATAGTCCAGTGGATCAGAGTCCGCCGGCGGAAGGTCGAGACGCAGTGTGGCGCCCATGCGTTTGCCCGACATTGTGAGGAAAACGAGGCTCTCCCGCGGTTGAAAGCCAAGGATATGGGGAACGTAACTGAGGATGTCGGCCGGCGTGCTGACCTTGATGGGGGCTTCGGGGTTAGGTGCGTTTGCTGTCATGAATACGACTGTGACGCTCATGCACCCGCCTGTGGCCTTTCAAAAGGCGCTATGTGGGTAAACCTCGAGATTCGGCTGCATGTGGAGGGAGGGTCGCTACCTCTGCACTTCGCGCCGTCGTCGTATTTCCCTCGCAATTGCCTGCCTCAGTGGCGGCACGATGATCGATTGACGAGCCAGCTGGGCGCGCACGCGGCGCCGGAGCACCAGGACTGCGACGGTTCCAATTCCGAGAACCACAAACTGCACAGCAAAAGCGATCCTGAATGATTCGAGTGCATACAGGTCACCGTTGGAGAATCCGCTCGCCAGGAGCAGGTCCAGAATCAGGCCTACGGCGAACATGGTGAGAAGCGCTGCCGTGAATCCGCCAATGTTGACAATGCCGGTCGCGGTACCGAGCCGCGAGGCAGGATTGAACGTGCGGGCGAAGTCGAAACCAATCATCGACCCCGGTCCGCCGACGGCAAGCGTCACGACCAACAGCACGAGCAGCCAGACGGGTGCCTTTCCCGGATAGGTCAGCACCACCAACCACGCGAGCGCAGTCGCCGCGGTAATTGCCAGAACCATGGTCGAGCGGCGCAGCGGGTGCCGGGCTACATACACTCCCAGGAGTGGCCCACAGATCATGCCCACTACAACAAAGAGGGTCATCAGCACCGAAGCCGTCCCTGCGGCGAGTTTCTCAGCACTCACCAGATAGGGGTAGCCCCACATCAGAACGAAAACCGTGCCTGAGAACTGCGTAGTGAAGTGGCACCAGAGGCCGAGGCGGGTCCCGGGCTGCTTCCACGCCTCGGTGAGGGAGACACCAGTCTGGCGCAGCGATGCGCGGCTTCGCTGGCCATTTCCTTCCGGATGATCCCGGATCAGGGCAAGACCGAGAACGGCCGAGAGAACTCCCAGGCTGGCCGCTGACAGGAACGCAGTACTCCAGCCGGCCAAATGCAGGACGGCCAGGAATGGGATGACGCTGAGAATCTGGCCGAGCTGCCCGAGGATGCCCGTGAGCTGGGTCAGCACGGGAATTTTCCGGGTCTCAAACCATGCCGGCAGCAACCTGAGAACCGCGACGAAAGTCATTGCGTCACCGCCGCCAACCAGCAGCCGGCCCACTATTCCTGCCGTGATGGACTCGGCGAATGCAAGCTGAGTCTGGCCAAGCGCCATCAGAACCGCGCCGCTGACGATCATGATGCGCGGGCCGAATCTGTCGACCAGGACGCCCACCGGAATCTGCAGTCCGGCGTAGACCACTAGCTGCGCGACCGTGAAGACAGCCAAAGCAGACGCTGTTGCGTCGAACCGCTCGGTCGCCTCGACTCCTGCAACACCGAAGGAGGTGCGCTGCGTAACTGCTATGAGGTAGGCCAGTACCCCGGCGCCCCATACCAGCCAGGCGCGCCGGTCCGTTCCGGCAGCCGGATCAGCGCCCAGTCTGTTTGCCTCCGTCTTCGGTGTCACCCGCCGCGCCGTCGCCACTGCGTCCAGACCCTGTGCTGCCGGACGTGCCGCTTTCTCCGCCTGCTGCGTCACTTTGCGGGGCGTCCTCGTCCAGCGTCGCGGCGAGCTCGTCGGCCGCATGCGGACCTGCGAGAAAGGCCTCCACGGCCGAACCCAGCTCCTCGGCGTCGGCCAGCTCCATATTCTGTTTCACAAGCAGTGACCGACGCGCGCCGTCGGAGTGCTCGTCGTAGCGTTTCTCCAGCGATGACACGACGCCCTGCACCTCGGCCGAGTTGTCCACCTGACGCGCTATCTGCCGCTCCACGTCACGGCCTGCTTCCCGCAGCCGGTCAGTGGGCAGAACACGGCCGATGGATGCGCCGAGGTACTCCAGCGCCGTCACTGCGGCAGGCGGATACTCCGCTTCCGCCAAATAGTGGGGAACGTGCACCACGTATCCGACGACGTCGTGCCCGGACTGTGAGAGACGCAACTCCAGCAGGTGTCCGATGGAGGCCTGCAGTTCCGCGGTGGGCCGCCAGGTGGAACCCATCCCTTCGATCAGGTCTCCCCGGTTTCCGTGAACGGTTACACCGAGCGGACGCGTGTGTGGAACGGGCATCGGGAGCGAGTGGACCCAGGAAACCAACGGCACTTCGAACAGGGAAACGAGTTGTGCGACGGCGGAGCAGAACCTTTCCCACTGCAAGTCCGGTTCCATTCCGCTCAGGAAGAGGAATTTTTCGCCCAGACCGTCCTGGAGAACCCGGAGCTCAAGGGCAGGCGGCTGGTAATCCCGCAGATGATCCTGTTCGAACGTGATTCGGGGCCGACGGCTCCGGTAATCGATGAGCTGATCAACGTCGAACACGGCCAGGACTTCGTGGTCGAGCGTTCCGAGCAGCTCATCGCGCACCTGCGCAACCACCTGCCCCGCATCGACGAACCCGGTGAAACCTGCAATAAGGGGTAGCCCCCGAAGGGAAGGATCATGACGAATCGAGCTGCTGACGTTGTACAGGCTTTGCGGCTCCAACATTTCATCCTCCTCAATTCGTATCAAGACACTGCGGGCAGTGCAGCGCGCGTCATCCCGGCGGCTTTTTCAGTGTTCACTCCAGCGCTGCGCCGTTGCGTCAACCCTAGTTGATGCACCATCGCGTGCCCGGTGTGTGTAACACCCCAGGTCGCTCCTCTCATTCCCGCGGCCTGTCCGTAGGACGCATGTCACAGGCTGCGACTACGATCGATAGGAAAGCATGGGCGTCACCAGACCCGCACGCCCGCTGCAGCACTGCCCAGCCATCGGAAGCGAGGAAGAACCTTCGTGAGCAACACCAGCGATATTCACCTGACCGCAGTCTCCCGGGACATCAAGAAATCCGCGTGCGAGGTCCTGGTGATCGGCACCGGCCAAAGCCCGGATGGTCCCGTGCTTCTGGAAAACCCGCTCTCGGCTAAATCTGCCCGCGCCCTCACCGACAGTCTCCCCTCGCTGGGAGTAACCGGAGCCGCTGACGAAGTGCGTCGATTCCCCGGACTACCTGAAACCGGCGCAGACGTACTCGTTCTTTCCGGTACGGGACGCACCGTCGCCGGGACCCCGCTGTCAGAGGAGACGCTACGCCGGGCAGCAGGAGCCGCTGCGCGTCAGCTGGGCGGAGTTGAGAGCCTGGCTGTTGCCCTCCCCGCCGCCACGGTTGCACAGGCCGCCGCGGTGGCCGAGGGCATTCTCTTGGGAAGCTACACCTACACGGAGCACTATTCGGCAGTTGGCGGCAAGGCGCCGCGGCCCTCCGCCGCCGTTCTCTCGCGAGTCGTGTTACTCACTCCCGCCGCGCAGGACCGGACGCTGAAGGTGGCACTTGAGCGTGCACAGACACTTGGACGCGGAGTCAATGTGACTCGCACGCTTGTCAACCAGCCGCCGAGCCACCTCTACCCGGAATCGTTCGCGCAATTCGCCCGGGAACATGTCAAGGGACTACCGGTGAAAGTAACCGTGTTGGATGAAAAGAGACTGGAGAAGGACGGGTACGGCGGGATTCTTGGGGTGGGGAAGGGATCTTCCCGTCCGCCAAGGCTCGTGAAGCTCGAGTACTCCCCCGCCAAGTCAAAAATCAACCTCGCACTGGTCGGCAAGGGCATTACCTTCGACTCCGGCGGTTTGTCCCTCAAGCCGGGCGCCGGGATGCAGACGATGAAGCTGGACATGGCAGGCGCCGCCGTCGTGCTTGCTGCCGTTGCGGCGATTGCGCGGCTGGGTCTTCCGGTCAGCGTCAGCGGTTGGCTCTGTCTCGCGGAGAATATGCCCTCCGGGACAGCGCAGCGGCCCTCGGATGTACTGACCACTTTCGGCGGGCGCACTGTGGAAGTTCTTAATACCGATGCCGAGGGCCGGCTGGTCATGGCCGACGCCCTGGCTGCGGCGAGCCAGGAATATCCAGACGCGATCATCGACATCGCGACGCTCACCGGTGCACAGATGGTTGCGCTTGGCAAGCGCGTGTCCGGTGTCATGGGCGACGACGGGGTAAGGGACGCCGTGAAAGCAGCTGCAGATCGCGTGGGCGAACAGTTCTGGCCCATGCCGCTGCCCGAGGAACTGCGTCCAAGCCTCGATTCCACGGTTGCCGACATCGCGAACATCGGAGAGAAGTTCGGCGGCATGATGACGGCTGCAGTATTCCTCCGTGAATTCGTCGGAGAAATGGACGGGAAGAAGATTCCGTGGGCACACCTGGATATTGCCGGCCCAGCCTTCAACGAGGGTGGCGCGTACGGTTACACCCCCAAAGGTGCCACCGGCGTAGGTGTCCGCACTCTCCTCGCCTACGTGGAAGACGTCATCGAGCGCGCCGAGAAGCACTCAGCCTGAACACGTCCGTCACGAGGTGACACTCGACACACAGGGGTGTGCAACAGCCTTCATCAAGTGGCTGATGGTGTGATCTGGCGATAGGGTGAACCCAGATCACACCAAGCATTCCGCCAGACTCAATCGACGCGCGAACCTAAGTGCGTCACCGATTACGCGAGGGAGCGTCCACGTGGCCGATACGGCAACTGCGCAAGAGTTCGACATCCTGGTATTGGGCGGAGGCAGCGGGGGCTACGCCGCCGCTCTTCGCGCCGTTCAGCTCGGCTTCTCTGTCGGGCTCATCGAAAAGGGGAAGCTCGGAGGAACCTGCCTTCACAACGGGTGTATTCCCACCAAGGCGCTGCTGCACTCAGCCGAGGTCGCGGACAGTGCACGCTCCGCGGAGAAGTACGGCGTCAAGGCAACGTTCGAGTCGATCGACCTGAACGCCGTGAACGCCTACAAGGACGGCATCGTCGCCGGCAAGTTCAAGGGCCTCCAGGGACTCATCAAAGCCAAGGGCATCACCGTGATCGAGGGTGCAGGCAAGCTGACCGGTGAGAACACGGTTGAGGTCAACGGCACCACGTACACCGGCAAGAACATCGTTCTCGCGACCGGCTCATATTCGCGGTCCCTCCCCGGACTCGACATCGGCGGCAAGGTCATCACCTCTGATCACGCCCTCACCATGGAAACGATTCCCTCCAGCGCAATCGTTCTTGGCGGCGGGGTGATCGGATGCGAGTTCGCCTCCGTGTGGAAGTCGTTCGGCGTAGACGTCACGATCATCGAAGGACTGCCCTCCCTGGTTCCCAATGAGGATGCCTCCATCGTCAAGAACTTCGAACGTGCCTTCAAGAAGCGCGGCATCAAATTCAACACCGGCACCTTCTTTGACAAGGTCGAGCAGAACGACGACGGCGTCAAGGTGACTCTCGTCGACGGCAAGACCTTTGAGGCGGACCTGATGCTGGTCGCAGTCGGCCGTGGGCCCGTTACGGACGGCCTCGGGTATGACGAAGCCGGGATCACGCTCGATCGTGGATTCGTCATCACCAACGAACGCCTGCATACCGGCGTTGGGAACATCTACGCTGTCGGCGACATCGTTCCCGGACTTCAGCTTGCACACCGCGGGTACCAGCAGGGCATCTTTGCGGCCGAGGAAATCGCCGGACTCAAGCCGGTCGTCGTCGAGGACGTCAACATCCCCAAGGTGACCTACTCGGAACCCGAGATCGCCTCTGTCGGGCTCACCGAGAAGGCTGCCCGCGAGAAGCTCGGTGATGACAAGGTCGAGACCCAGGAGTACAACCTCGCAGGTAATGGAAAGAGCTCCATTCTGGGCACTGGCGGAATCGTCAAACTGGTGCGTGAGAAGGACGGCCCGGTGGTGGGCGTCCACATGATCGGTACCCGCATGGGTGAGCAGATCGGCGAGGCCCAACTCATCGTGAATTGGGAAGCCTACCCCGAAGATGTGGCCCAACTGGTCCACGCGCACCCCACGCAGAACGAGTCGCTGGGCGAAGCGCATCTTGCTCTCGCCGGCAAACCGCTCCACGGCTGACCGGCTCCGGCCCCTCTGCTGCACCGCTGCACCACACTCCACATAAAGCATCACTGGCAACCTCAAACCGACCGGCTGTTCCCGGTACCGGCGGTCGAAGGTAGAACGAACAAGGAGAACCGGACACCATGTCTGAATCCGTGAACTTACCGGCCCTCGGCGAAAGCGTTACCGAGGGTACCGTCACCCGTTGGCTCAAGCAGGTCGGCGACCGCGTCGAAGTCGATGAGCCGTTGCTCGAGGTATCAACGGACAAGGTCGATACAGAGATCCCCTCCCCCATCGCCGGAGTTATCGAGGAGATCCTCGTCGCCGAAGACGAGACCGCCGAGGTTGGCGCTCCGCTGGTAAGGATCGGAGACGGCTCAGGCGGCTCGGACAGTTCCGACAGTGGGGATTCAGGTGTGGAGTCATCTTCGGGCGATGCAGCTGAAAATGCTGGTGGGGACCAGCCTGTCGAACAGAGCGAAGAAGAAGCAGAAACCCCTCCCACGCAGGAGTCCACGGAAGCCGAGGGCTCCACGGAAGCCGCGGGCGGCGGTCAGGGAACCGAAGTCACTCTGCCCGCCCTCGGGGAAAGTGTGACGGAGGGTACAGTAACGCGTTGGCTCAAAGCAGTCGGCGATGACGTGGAGGTGGACGAGCCGCTTCTCGAGGTGTCCACCGACAAGGTAGATACGGAAATCCCTTCCCCCGTCGCCGGCACCCTGCAGGAGATCCGGGTCAACGAAGATGAGACCGCAGAAGTTGGCTCCGTACTGGCTGTCATTGGATCTGCCGGCGCCGCTCCTGCACAGGCGGAGCCGAAGAGCGCCGAACCCGTCGCTGCGGCGCCGTCGGCTGAGCGCGAAGAGCCTACTGCAGAACCGGAGGCAGCCCGGCCGGATCCCGAACCACAGCCGGAACCGTCCGGGAGCACTGAGCCCACTGAGGCAAAGGAAGCGCCGGCTCCCGCAAAGTCACCGAGCGACGAAGCAACAGGCTCAGATTCCGTATACGTCACTCCCCTGGTCCGCAAACTCGCCAACCAGCATGGCGTGGACCTGAGCTCCATCAAGGGTACCGGCGTGGGTGGACGCATCCGGAAGCAGGACGTGCTTGAGGCAGCCGAATCCTCGAAGGCTTCACAGCAGGACGCTCCGAGTGCTGCTCCTTCCGCTCCTGCACCCGCACCCGCGGCCGCGCCTGCAGCTTCGAAGCTGCGCGGGACCGTGGAGAAGGCCCCGCGCATCCGCCAGACGATTGCGCGACGCATGCGGGAGTCGCTGGAGGTTTCAGCGCAGCTTACGCAGGTCATCGAAGTTGATATGACCCGCGTTGCGCGTCTCCGTGCGAAGGCGAAAGAAACTTTCCAGGCGCAGAACAGCGCGAAGCTGACCTTCCTGCCGTTCATTGCCAAGGCAGTGACAGAGGCCTTGAAGCAGCACGCCAAACTGAACGCGTCCTTCGACGAGGAAGCCAAGGAAGTCACCTACCACGACGCCGAGCACCTCGCTATCGCGGTGGACACCGAAAAGGGCCTGCTGGTTCCGGTAATCAACGATGCCGGCAACCTTAATTTGGCGGGCCTTGCCAAGAAGATCGCCGATGTCGGTGCGCGTACGCGCAGCGGCAAGATCGGACCGGACGAACTCTCGGGCGGTACCTTCACGATCACCAACATCGGCTCGGTCGGCGCCCTGTTCGACACTCCGATCATCAACCAGCCCCAGGTCGGCATTCTGGGAACCGGGGCAATCGTGAAGCGTCCCGTAGTGGTCACCGATGCAGATGGCGATGACACCATCGCGATCCGCTCCATGATGTACCTGTCCCTCACGTACGATCACCGGCTGGTGGATGGCGCGGACGCAGGCAGGTTCCTTCAGGCTTTGAAGTCCCGCCTCGAGGAAGGCGCTTTCGAGGCCGACCTCGGCCTGTAGTTCACGCAGATGCAGAAGGCAGCGCTCCGACGACCGGGTGCGCTGCCTTCTGCCTTTGAGGATGCACCAGCAGAACGCTTCCGCATCACCTGATGCGCAAGACACCCGGGCGCCCGTCCGGTGCACGTGATTCAATCATTGAAGAGGAGAACTGATGGCTACAGTACGCTCAGCACATACCGTCTGGAGTGGAGACCTGCCCAGCGGATCAGGACAGGTTTCTCTGGACACCTCCGGACTTGGGACCTACGACGTCACCTGGAAGGCGCGGGCAGAGGAGGCTGAAGGAAAGACCAGCCCCGAAGAACTCATCGCCGCAGCACACTCGGCATGCTTCTCCATGGCCTTCAGCCATGCTCTTGGCGGAGAAGGAAAGACTCCGGACCGCGTCGAGACCAAGGCCGAGGTGGATTTCCAGCCAGGCGTTGGCATCACCGCCATCCGGCTCACCCTAAAGGCATCGGTGCCGGATCTGAACGAGGAGGATTTCCAGCGCCTTGCCAACGAAGCGAAGACGGGGTGCCCTGTCTCCCAGGCACTCGCCGGCGTCAAGGACATCTCGCTGGATGCAACTCTGGAGTCCTGATACCTGCTTTCATCCGGTAGCACTTTGCCCCCGTCACCAACTACGGTGACCGGGGCACAGTGCTACCAGCGACAGATCAGCTGCGCGGCGGCAGGGGCAGCGGTGCAAGCTGCGGATGGTTCCTGCGTGCCGGCGGTACGTCCGTGGGCAGCTCTTCAAGCATCTCGCGCAGAATTCCGACGGCGTGCTCTAACTGAGGATCTTCCTGTGCGGCGTACGCGTGCGGCGGAAACTGCACCTCAATGTCGGGGTCCACGCCGTAGTTTTCCACGCCCCACTCAATGCCTCCGGTCATCCAGAACGCGTAGCGCGGCTGTGTGACTCCGGTTCCGTCGGCGAGGCTGAACCGACCGTCGATGCCGACGACACCGCCCCACGTCCGGGTGCCGATGACCGGCCCGATCCCCCGAAGCTTCGCCACCTGGGTGATGATGTCGCCGTCGGAACCTGCGAACTCATCAGTGAGGACAACGACCGGACCCCTCGGTGCATGTGCCGGATAGGTACCCGGCTGCTCACCTCGCGGGAGTGACCAGGCCGTCACTTTACGGCCGATGAGTTCGGCTACCAGCTGTGAAGTGTGACCGCCCCGATTGCGGCGCACGTCGATGATGAGACCGTCGCGGGCAGTCTCGCGGTCGAGGTCCCTATGCAGTTGCGCCCATCCCCTGGCCACCATGTCCGGAACGTGCAGGTAGCCGAACCGGCTATCCGAAGCTTCGTGGACGATCGTACGGTTCGCGCTGACCCAGTTCTGGTAGCGGAGCCGTTCCTCACTGCGCAACGGTACAACCGCGACCCGGCGAACGGCGGGTTGGCCGCCGTCATCGTTGTACCGTGCCACGGTGAGTTCGACGGGCCGCCCCCCTGCCCCTGTGAGGAGTACGGCCGGACCAAATTCCGGAGGCACGGGCACGCCGTCCACCGCCTGAATGATGTCTCCAGGCTCCACAGCCACTCCTGGCGCTGCCAACGGCGCAGCTGCCTGCGGGTCGGAGGACTCGCCGACGAAGATACGGTCTACCCTCCAACCACGCTCGGCTCGACTGAGCTCGGCTCCGAGGAAACCCTGGGCGCCCGCGCCCGCCTCGCTGGGTAGGGCCGGAGTGACGTAGGCGTGGGACGTCCCGAGTTCGCCGTGCAGCTCCCACAGGATGTCGACCAGATCATCGTGCGAGCCGATACTGTCCAGCAGCGGTCGGTAACGCTCGCGCACGCCCTCCCAATCCAGGCCGCCCATGTCTTCGGCCCAGAAAAAGTCGCGTTGCAGACGCCACGCATCCTCAAACGCCTGCCGCCAAACGCTGGGAGGATCAAGCAGTACACGGATCCGGTTGAGATCCACCGTTACCCGCTCAGCAGAGTCCGGTTCCGCAGGACCGGAGGTGGGCACCGCTGTAACGGCTCCCGCGTGGACTATTACCGCACGATTGCCGTCGCCGCTGACTTCGAAGGAGTCCACCTCCTGAACGAGTGTGGAGGTCTCACGCTTGGCCATATCGAAGCGCTCGAGCCGCCTCGCCGGCTCTTTGGCATCCGTGGTGGCGCGGCCGTCGCCGGTGATCCCCATCGTGTCAGCTGCCGTCCAGAGCAGCGCGTTCTCCACTGCCCGCATACCCTCATAGGATCCCTGCGTCACCGGCACGGGAATGATGCGTTCGGCAAGGCGGTCCGCATCAACCTCGACAACCAGCGAGGGAGATTTTTTTTCCTCGGCCGGCGCCGGCCGATCGTACACAGCAGGCCCGAACGGTGACGCTGTGTCAGCCGCGAGAGCCACCAGGAACGGTTTCGTCGAGGCCGGGAAGCTGAGATCGAAACGATGAGTGTCATACACCGGGTCGAAACTACGGTCGGACAGAAAGGCAATGAATTTGCAGTCCGGGGTGAATGACGGAGCATGGTCCCGAAAGCGGCCATCGGTGACGTTCAGGATCTCGGTATTCTGAAGTACGCGGCTCAGCCGGACGCGCGTGCGCGCCCCTTCACCCGTGACGGGCTCCGCCCAGGCAAGCCAGGCTGAGTCGGGTGAAAACGTCACGTCGTCGATTGCGCCGTGGGCGGTGGTGGACAGGGTGAAGAATCCTTCAGTACCAATCTCGTGAATCAGTATCTCGCCCATTTCACCTGCAACCGCGATGATTTTCGCGTCGGGACTCACTGCGAGGTTGCTTGCCCTGAAACGGTCTCCAAACCGGATGCAGGAAACAACTGTGCTGCCCGCCTGGTCCTGGGCAAAGACGGCGGCGTCCGGCGCCCCACGCTCAACAGGCTCAGCTTCGCCCGACTCCTGATCTTCGCTCGTGCTGTGCGGCTTCGCTGCCGGCACCGGCGCGGGCAAACCATCATCCGCTGCCAAAGTTTCCGGGCGGGTTGAACCGGTGGTGACAGGGACATCGACGTTGAACGCGCTGCGGATGTACAGCGCTTCCTCACCCTCATGGTCGGCAATGTAGGCAACCCGGTCTTCGCCAACCGGACGACCGAGCCGTGCCCGCACACCCGCAGTTGCATCCACAACGCGGGAGGGCCCATCCCGGTGGCTCAGAAGATGCAGGGTCCCGTGAGATTCAACTACGCTGGCGCGGCCGTCTTTGACGGGAACAGCGGCCGCGAGATGCCGCGCTACGTTGAGCGGCTGTGGGCGCCTGCCGGTGGAGGCTGAGCCAAGCTGGATATCGAGTGGCCGCGCTTCCGCATCAAGGGCTTCGAGCAGCCAAAGTTTCCCTGCGGATTCGTAGACTACGCGGCTCCCGTCCGTGCTCGCATGACGGACATAAAAGGCCTCGTTATCTGTGTGGCGCCTCAGATCCTGGCCACTTGCCGTCACAGAGTAGAGGTTCCCGTACCCCTCGTGGTCCGAAAGGAAGGCAAGACGGCCACCGACCCACATCGGATCGGCCAGGTTGCCGTTGAGTTCAGGCAGGAAGCGCCGAAAATCACCGGAACCATCCAAATCAATCCAGAGCTTGCCCGCGGTACCTCCCCGATACCGCTTCCACCAGGCCTGTTCACGAGTCATGACGCTGCCGATGACAACAGGGCGCTCGTCCCCGACAGCTTCCCCATGAACAATGGCGTCAAGCGGTCCGTAAGGCACGACGTTACCCGGGGAACCATCCACGGGAAGCGTGTACGCCCAGGTATGCCGGGGATCCTCGTGCCGGAAAGCGCTCGTCGCGATGACTTGACCGTCTGCAGTGAAGCCCTTCACTCTGGTGCTCTGATGCCCCCAGTAGGTAAGCCGACGGAAGTTCCCCCCGTTTGCATCAGCAGCAACTACCTCCGGTGCGGCGCCCTGTACCACTGTCCAAGCGATGGTGGAGCCATCGGGGGAGAATCGCGGGTTCCGTACCGGCTGTTGGAGCGACGATATTCTCCACGCGCGCCCGCCCGAGACCGGGACAACCCAGACATCGTTCTCCGCTGCGAAAGTGAGGAGATCTCCGGACAGATGCGGATAGCGTAGGTAGTGAGAGGAAGCCATCATCCGATCATAACCACTCCCGTACCGCCCGCTCAGACGGCGTCGCTATTGTGGACACTGGCGATTCTCCATACTCCTTCCTCTCTAACCAGGACGAAAACGAGGTCCTGCAGCGTCGATTCCGCGACCTCGCGCACGGCAGCACCTGAAGCGTCCATTTCGGTGTAGCCGGACATGACGGCCGTCGCGGTGACCGCTGTGGCGCCCTCCGGAACGGGGAATGACTCCGCCGGCGCGGCCTTCTCCAGACGGATACTCAACCCATTGAAGACGTGGCCACGTTCCTGCAACCCGGCCATGATCTGCCGGTCGGCGGCCATAGCGTCCGAATCCTTGACGTTCACAACCGGCAGGAGGCCCGCTTCCCCTGTTGCGAGGAACATAGCTCTCACGGCAACGAGGGCGGACAGAGCTGTTACCGGGTTTTCGTCCGCCAGACGCTGCGTCATCTCGTCAGTGAGTGCCGTGTCCTTCGCTGGGGCATTCCCGCTTATGGAGTCCGCCGGAGCGCCTCCCGCTGCAGGCTTTGCCGGAACACCCGAGGGCGCATCCAGCGTGTCCTTGAATTCAGCAGACCCACGTTCTGAATGAGGAACACTGCTGCCCAAGGTGTCCAGAAGTTGCGGACCGAGCAGCAGAACTCCACACAGCACCAGCAGTGAGGCGGCGCCCCTGATGACAGAACCCATCCCCGTTCCTTCCGAGTTACGCGCGCTCCGGCGCCGGGCCCTGGAAGGTTGTCGGTTCAGCTTCCCGCGAGAACCGTCCGCGCGACGCGACCGCTCCGTGCGGGTTGATGGGTGTGCGGACTTCGTCTGCTTCCGGAGCGTCGTCGGGATCTTCGTCGCGTATATCCGCGCGAGGGCTTCGGGCAGCCGGCGCCGGGTCCCCTTCGTGGAATCGGCAGTGGCGCACCTGGTGAGCAGTTGGGGCAACACAGAAGGGTGCACGGCTGCGACGAGGTCCAGCGGCTGTGCTGGCGCCGCTCGCAGCACGGCATCCGCCAACTCATTGGCGCTCGGGCGTTCGCCGTGGTCGTCGTGCAGTGCGGCTTCAAGGATATGGAGCAATTCGCCCGGCACGCCAGGCACGAGCAGGCTCAGCGGCGCCCGATCCCTGGCCCGGTCGGGTGGGTTGCCGGTCAGTGAGTACCACCCGACTGCGGCAGCTGAGAACACGTCGGAAGCAAAACCGGCGGAGAGGCTTGGCAGCAGGCCCGCCTCGGCGAAGCCCGCCGTGCCGCGAGCATGATCTGCCGCTTCCCCCAGCATGCGTCCGACGCCGAGATCAGCAAGTAGCGGCTTTCCATCGGCCGTGAACAGCACGTTGCCCGGCGATACATCGCCATGCTGAATGGCGGAGGAGTGCAGGTATGCCAGTGCCTGTCCTATCGGCCCAAGGACAGTGATGCATTCACCGACGCTCAACCGACCGCGGGCCGTCACCAGATTGAGGAGTGATCCTCCGCCGGCATAGTCCATCAGGAGTCCCGGACCACGATCTGTACTGACGACGTCGCGGATTCCCAGGAGATGAGGGTGCTTCAGCGCGCCCAGAACAGCGAGCTCCCGATCAAGTGGAGTTAGGGACCCATCCCTGCCTTCAAGCTCTGCTCGTGAAAGAGGTGTAGTTGTGGGGAACACTTTGAGAGCGCTGAAAATACCCGTGCGTTGATCCTCGACCAGCCAGACATGAGCGCTACTGCCGACGCCCAGTAGCCTTCCTGTGCGATACCCACCGAGCCTGGGAGGCTGCTGTGCCTCTGGACGATCGGTAGAAGTCGCTTCCCGTGCTGCGGCCGTCTGGCGTCGAAAGTTGTCCATGGTGACAAGTCTTGGCTACTCGCGCTCCCGGCGCAGAAGTTATCCACACCCTGTCCACATTCACGAATGTGGGATCGCCGCCCACCCGGGTCTACGCTTGAGGAATGACGCTGGAGTTCTCCCGAATCGGATTCGATCCCCACTTCGTCGACTACCGGGACGGATGGGACCGACAAAAGACGCTGCATGAGTCAGTGATTGCCGGTACGTCGCCCAGCACTGTTCTCCTCCTCGAACATTCGCCGGTCTACACCGCAGGAAAACGGACCGAGGAAGACGAAAAGCCGTTCGATGGGACCCCCGTTGTACCGGTTGACCGGGGAGGCAAACTTACCTGGCATGGCCCGGGTCAATTGGTGGGCTACCCCATCCTCGCCCTTCCTGAGCCCACCCGCGTTGCCGACTATGTCGGAATTCTCGAGGATGTCATCATCGCGGTCCTCAGCGACTATGGGATCACCGGAATTCGCATCGAAGGCAGATCCGGAGTCTGGTTATCAGGTGATTCCCAACGACCGGCGCGGAAGATTGCTGCTATCGGCATCCGCATCAACCGGCGGGTAACCATGCACGGATTCGCGATCAATTGCAGCAACGATCTCGCGCCCTTTGCGCAGATTGTGCCCTGCGGTATTACTGACGCCGGTGTCACGAGCATCTCCAAGGAGATCGGTCGCTCCGTATCACCGGTCGACATCGTTTCGCGCATTGAAGAAGAACTGCGCAACAATGAGGCGTCGCTGGTGCTCGGTCCCGAAGGCAATCGCCAGCTAGCCGAGACAGCACAGGCCGTCGGCAACGACCGGCCGGAAGGAGTCTTACTGTGAGCCTGGCCCCCGAGGGAAGGCGCCTGCTGCGCGTCGAAGCACGGAACGCCGCAGTCCCGGTCGAGCGCAAGCCGGACTGGATCAAGGCCAAGGTCAACATCGGTCCCGAGTTCGTGGGAATGAAGAACCTCGTGAAGAAGGAAGGCCTGCACACCGTCTGCGAGGAAGCAGGTTGCCCCAACATTTTCGAGTGTTGGGAGGACCGGGAGGCAACATTCCTGATCGGCGGTTCAGAATGCACCCGGCGGTGCGATTTCTGTCAGATCGACACAGGCCGGCCTGCACCGCTGGACCGCAGCGAGCCCTTCAAGGTCGCGCAGTCCGTACAGACCATGAACCTGCGCTACGCCACCGTTACGGGGGTGGCACGCGATGACCTCGAAGATGAGGGGGTGTGGCTCTATGCGGAAACTATTCGTCAGATCCACTCGCTCAACCCGGGAACCGGCGTCGAGATCCTGATTCCTGACTTCTCCGGCAAACCGGAACACATCGCCGGAATTTGCGACGCCCGTCCGGAGGTTTTCGCCCACAACGTGGAGACGGTCCCGCGCATCTTCAAGCGCATCCGTCCAGCCTTCCGCTATGAACGGTCGATGGACGTCATCACGCAGGGCAGGGACCACGGCATGGTGACAAAGTCGAACCTGATCCTCGGGATGGGTGAAACCCGCGCGGAAATCTCGGAAGCACTGCGCGACCTTCATTCCGCAGGTTGCGACCTGATTACAATCACCCAGTACCTGCGTCCCAGTGAGCGGCACCTTCCGGTGGATCGCTGGGTCAAGCCGCAGGAGTTTGTGGAACTTCAGCAGGAGGCTGACGAGATCGGCTTCCTCGGCGTCATGAGCGGTCCGCTTGTGCGGTCTTCCTACCGCGCCGGCCGTCTCTGGGCACGGGCGATGCGAAAGAAGGGCCTTGAATTACCTCCTGAGCTTGCTCACATTGAGGATTCGGGAAGCACTCTGCAGGAAGCTTCGAGTCTCATTCCCGGCTGACGTAGCGTCACGAGGCGCAAACCTTCGCTCGGACGTTCGCGCTGCGCGCGGACGTCCGATGCGTTAGGTATCCCGTAGACTTAATGCACTATGGCCAACAGTACTGACAACAGCTCAAACGCCACCTCGGACCCAGACGGATCGGGCTCGCGGCGCCGCCTCTTCTCACGGAAGCCGAAGGCCGCCAAGCCGGCCAAAAAGCCGGGAACGCTGAAGCGTATCGGCGAGGTCTTCGCAATGACGCGGCGCAACGATCCAAACGTTATCTGGATTATGGTGCTGGCGTTCCTGGCGGTTGTTGCCGTCGGGCTGCTCATCGGTTTCCTGATCCGCAACGTCGTGACCATGCTTATCATTGCCATCCCACTGGCATTCCTCGCAGCACTCTTCATCCTGTCGAGACGGGCTGAACGCGCTGCGTTCTCGCAGATCGAGGGGAAACCCGGCGCATCAGGAGCGGCCCTCAGTGTCCTGCGCCGGGGCTGGATCCTGAAGGATGAGCCGGTCGCAGTGAACGCTCGTACCCAGGACGCCGTTTTCCGTGCGATCGGGCGGCCCGGCATCGTCCTCGTGGCGGAGGGGCCAGTGAATCGCGTCAAACCGCTGGTCAACGCAGAACGGGTCAAAATGAACAGGATTGTGCCCGGTGTGCCGGTTCAGGTTGTCCATGCCGGCAACGGAGAGGGGCAGGTTCCGCTTCAGCGCATCTCGAAGAAACTGCAGAAGATGAAGAAGAACCTCACGCGTCAGGAAGTCTCTGCCGTTGACAAGCGGCTGAGCGCGCTGGGTACCCGGATGCCGATTCCCAAGGGAGTGGACCCGTTCAAGGCCCGCCCGGATCGCAAGGCGATGCGGGGCCGCTAGATCCGTACCAAGGCGGTTCGAACGGCTCTGTCATGCAAGCCGCGCTGATCCTCATCGAAGACAACTGCCGGAATCACCAGGCAGATGAGCAGGGTACGCACAATCGCTGCTCCCAGCCCTGCGGGCGTGCCCTCCAGCCGTTGCACCTGCATGCCGAAGACGCGGTGTCCCACGCTATATCCCAGTGACCCGACGAGCAGCATCTGTTCGAGTGCGAAGATGCCGAGCGTTGCAGTACCGTCGTATCCAAAAAATGCCGCCGAGATCAGGCTGCACAGCGCCCAGTCGATAGCGAGAGCGCCTAGCCGGCGCCCAGGACGGGCGATTGAACCTGCGCCGTTCCGTGGCCGGCCCAGGCGCTGACCCGGCCAGTGGCCGTCACCCCGCGACGGCGGTCCTTCAAGCCACGAACTGATGTCTCTGCGGTCAACCACCGCTCCACTCTATCCTGCATCACTCGGGCATTCCGGCTCTGTGGACCTGCTCTGTCCAACTGGATGCAGTCCCCCGATACAGTCCTACTCGTAGCGCGGGGGCGCTACCGATAGGGTGGAACAAGAGCACGTATGCGTAGCTGCCGGCTTAAGTTACATGCCGGAAACATTTGCGACACCAGTGGGTAACTGCGCATTCATAGTGTGGAGGCTGTTGCGACCGCAGCAGGTCAACCCTTGTGGCGTCTCCCCCGCGCTACCGGCCCCGGTCGCTCTTCCCGAATATGCGTAAGGAGCATAATCCGATGTTCAAGAATGCGGACGAAGTCCTCAAGTACATCGTCGACGAAGATGTGAAGTTCGTCGACGTCCGATTCACCGACCTCCCCGGCGTGCAACAGCACTTCAATGTCCCGGCGAAATCGGTTGACGCCGACTTCTTCGTTCACGGTCAGCTCTTCGACGGATCCTCGATCCGAGGGTTTCAGGGCATCGCCGAATCCGACATGCAGCTGATTCCGGACGTCACTACCGCATTCATCGATCCTTTCCGGATCGAGAAGACGCTGGCACTGAATTTCTCCATCGTCAACCCCCGCACGGGTGATCCGTACCATCGTGATCCGCGCGGTGTCGCAGAGCGCGCCGAAGCATACCTGTCCTCTACAGGCATCGCGGACACCGCGTTTTTCGCTTCGGAGGCAGAGTTCTACATCTTCGAGAACATCCAGTATGAATCCAGCCCGCAAGGGAGCTTCTACAAGGTTGACTCCATTGAAGCCCCTTGGAACAGCGGTCGTGAGGAGGTTGGCGGCAACCTCGGCAACAAGACCCCGTTCAAGGGCGGCTATTTCCCTGTTGCCCCGGTGGACAAGCAGGCGGACCTCCGTGACGCAATCTGCGTTGAGCTGGATGCAGTGGGTCTTGAGGTTGAGCGTTCGCACCACGAGGTGGGAGGTGCGGGGCAGGCGGAGATCAACTACAAGTTCACCACAATGGTCCATGCTGCCGATGACCTGCAAAAGTTCAAGTACATCGTCAAGAACGTTGCCAATGCCTGGGGAAAGTCGGCAACATTCATGCCCAAGCCGATCTTCGGTGACAACGGTTCCGGCATGCACTGCCACCAGTCACTGTGGAGCAACGGCGAGCCGCTGTTCTACGACGAGCGCGGTTATGCCGGCCTGTCGGATCTTGCGCGCTGGTACATCGGCGGCGTACTGAAGCATGCCTCGGCCGTGCTCGCGTTCACCAACCCCACCGTGAACTCATACCGCCGCCTGGTGAAGGGCTTCGAAGCCCCCGTCAATATGGTCTACTCGCAGGGCAACCGCTCCGCAGGTATCCGCATCCCGATCACCGGTTCCAACCCGAAGGCCAAGCGCATCGAGTTCCGCGCTCCGGACCCTTCATCCAACCCGTACCTCGCCTTCGCCGCGCAGTTGATGGCCGGCCTGGACGGAATCAAAAACCGCATTGAACCGGCCGACCCGATCGACAAGGACCTCTACGAGCTCCCCGCTGAAGAGGCCAAGGATATCCAGAAGGCTCCCGGTTCCCTTGAGGAAGCGTTGCTGGCTTTGGAAGCCGACAATGAGTTCCTGCAGGCCGGTGGTGTGTTCACCCAGGACCTGATCGACACCTGGATTGCGTACAAGCGAGAGGTGGAAATCACTCCGCTCGCTGCACGCCCGAACCCCTACGAGTTTGAGCTGTACTACGGCGTTTAGGCACCACGCACCTCAATCAGCAGCAGGGCCGCACTCCGGTGCGGCCCTGCTGCTGTCTCACTGCTGCTGTCCAAGGTCACTCGCCGTCAATCGCCATACCCGTAAAACGAGCGCTCGAAAATTGCACGGCTCCGCCTGGTCAAGCGCAGGTAGTCCTCCTCAAGCTCCGTCCCCTGCCCCGGACCGTAACCACACCAGCGCGCAACGGCTTCAAGGTCTCGGCGGGAGGAGGGCAGCAGGTCCGATTGCCTGCCGCCCCACACCGTGTTTGCAGCCCTCACACGTGAGGCGAGCCGCCAGCTTGATCGGAGAGTGTCGACGTCGCCGGCAGGCAGAAGCCCCTGCTCCTCGACCGCGTCCATCGCCTCGAGCGTCGATGTTGTCCTCAGGGACGGCGAGCCGTGCGCGTGCTGCAGTTGCAAGAGCTGAATGAGCCACTCAACATCGCTGAGACCGCCCCTGCCCAGCTTGACCTGGCGTGATGGATCGGCACCGCGCGGCAGCCGTTCCGATTCCATCCGCGCTTTGAGGCGGCGTATCTCCCGCAGGTCACCCTCTGTCACGTCCCGTTCGTAGCGAAGAGGATCTATCAGCTGCAGGAAATCCGATGCCAGCCTATCGTTTCCCGCCATCGGCGAGGCCCGCAGCAGCGCCTGAGATTCCCAGACCAGGGACCATCGCCGGTAGTACTCGCGGAACGATTCGAGGGAACGAACGATCGGGCCCTGCTTACCCTCCGGGCGCAGGTCTGCATCGATCTCCAAAACACGCTCCGCCATGATCGGAGGCGAGCAGGGCTGCTGTAGGAACTGCCGCAGCCTGCCGACGATCTGCTCGGCCTGCTTCTGCGCAGCAGCTGGATCAGCTCCATCCCGCGGCCGGTGGACATACATGACGTCGGCGTCGGAGCCATAAGTGATCTCCCGTCCGCCCTGGCGACCCATGGCAATAACGACGACGTCGGTCAGCGCCTGCTCCCCGGCATACACCTCCGCCTCCGCTACGTTGAGAGCGCCAAGAACGGCGGCCCGGTCCGCATCGGCGAGTGCAGGCCCGACGTCCTCCTGCTTGAGCAACCCTGAACTGTCCGCGATGGCGATCCGCAGAATTTCACGACGGCGGATCAATCGGATGAGGCGCATCGCCTCCTTTGGTGCGGGGTGGCGGGACATCTTCGATTGGATCTCCTGCCATTGTGTTTCGAACGCAACGGGCCTCAGCTCCTTGTCCGAGCCGAGCCATTTCGTTGATTCAGGAGAGACCTCCAGCAGATCGGTGATGAATCTGCTGGAGGACAGGATGTGGCACAACCGCTCCGCCGCTGCCTTGGAGTCCCGAAGCATTCCGAGGTACCAGTGCGTCTCCCCCAGTGCTTCGCTCAGGCGTCGGAAACCCAACAGCCCTGCATCCGGATCCACACCGTCAGCGAGCCAGTCGAGCAGGACGGGCAACAGTTGCCGCTGCAATGCCGATCTTCGGCTGATTCCCGTTGTTAGTGCTTCAATATGTCGCAGGGCCCCGCGTGGATCCAGATAACCGAGGGCAGCAAGACGAGCGCTGGCTGCCTCCGGAGTCAACCGGACCTCGTCAGCGCTGAGATTCGCCGCCGCGTTGAGCAGCGGCCGGTAGAAGATGGCCTCATGCAGGCGTCGTACCAGGCGTTTGGTCTGCTGCCATTCTTCGGTCAGCGCAGCTGCGGTGGGCCGGGTCTCCAGCAGAGAGCTGGCTGATGACTTGGCGAGCGCCTTCAGGCTCGCTTCGTCGTCGGGCATGAGATGGGTGCGGCGCATCTGAACCAGTTGGATGCGGTGCTCGAGGACGCGCAGGAAGCGGTAGGCCTGGTCGAATTGCTGGGCATCCCGCCGGCCGATATAGCCGGCTGAGCTCAGTGCGGCGATGGCCGTCGTGGTGGCGCGGGTCCTGAGCGTTTCGTCAACTTTCCCGTGGACCAGCTGGAGCAACTGCACCGTGAACTCAACATCGCGCAGTCCTCCTGCCCCGAGCTTCAGCTGCCGGTTGACCTCGTGGGAGGGGATGTTGTCGGTGACCCGCCGGCGCATCGCCTGAACGGATTCAACAAATCCATCGCGTTCCGATGAGGTCCAGACGAGGTCGGACACCGCTTGGGCATAACGCTCGCCCAATGCCGGATCCCCCGCGATTGGACGTGCCTTGAGCAACGCCTGGAACTCCCAGGTCCGGGCCCAGCGCGCATAGTAGGTCAGGTGGGAGTCCAGGGTGCGGACAAGCGGGCCGTCCTTTCCCTCAGGGCGAAGATTTGCATCCACCTCCCACAGTCCCGGTTCCCGTCCGGCCGACGTCACCGCCCGAGAAATGCCGGCGGCCAATGCGGTCCCGACGCGCACGGCGGTTTCTTCCTCAAGGCCCTCAGCGTCGATGACGTAGATGACATCGACATCCGAGATGTAGTTCAGCTCTCCGGCTCCGCATTTACCCATTCCGATCACCGATAACTTGACGGCCGCCACGTGTGCAGTCGGGAAGGTTGTCGCCAGTTCCGCGCGCGAGACCGCCAGGGCTGCCTCGAGTGCCGCTGCGGCAAGGTCGGACAGCTCCTGGCCGACCGTGGGGAGAAAATCGGTGGGTGATGCCGCACCGAGGTCCCGTATGGCCAGCTCGGTAAGGTGCCGGCGATAGACCGTGCGCAGGGCGCGGTATGCGTCCTCGCCGGATACCGCCGCGACGGGATTGGCATCTCCCGCGTCAGCACCGACAGACCGCAAAAGCGATTGCCGCAGCACCGCCGCGTCCACCCGCCCGGGCTCTGCACTTGTCCCAACCCGGACCACATCGGAGTGCTCCGGATGGCGCATGAGGAATTCAGCGAGCGCTTCAGAGGCCCCGAGCAACCGGAAGAGGGACTCAGCGCCGGAGCCCCCAAGCCGCACGAGGTCGGCCAGTTCGGGTTGGACCGCGAGAAGGCGAACGAGGGACTGAAGTGCCAGGTCCGGATTAGCCGCGACAGTGAGCCCGTTGAAGAGCCGGTCCTCCGGTATATCCGCAAGTTCTGCCGCAGCCAGAAACCGGGTGCTCTTGTCGAGGTCCGTGAAACCCCTGCTGATCAGTTCCCTGTTCAGGCTCATGGACAACTTCCTTTATGCCTAGAGGATGCCGAGGTTGCGCCTGAGCTCGTAGGGGGTTACCTGGATTCGATAGTCATGCCACTCCGCACGCTTGTTGCGGAGGAAATTCTCGTAGACCTGCTCGCCGAGGATCTCAGCCACAAGTTCCGAATCCTCCATGGCCCGCACGGCGTCGTGAAGGCTCGCCGGCAACGGATCGTGACCCATGGCGCGCCGCTCCGCGGCTGTCAGGCTCCAGACGTCATCCTCTGCTCCCGGCGGCAGTTCGTAGCCCTCCTCGATTCCCTTCAGACCGGCACCCAGCAGCACGGAGTACGCGAGGTATGGGTTTGTTGCGGAATCTATACCGCGGTATTCAATGCGGGCGGATTGCCCCTTGTTCGGCTTGTACAGCGGAACGCGCACCAGCGCGGAACGGTTGTTGTGACCCCAGGAAAGGTAGCTTGGTGCTTCGCCGCCGCCCCAGAGACGCTTATAGGAGTTGACGAACTGATTGGTGACTGCCGTGAATTCCGGTGCGTGGCGAAGGATGCCTGCGATGAACTGGCGTGCCGTTTTGGACAACTGGAACTCGGCGCCGGCTTCGAAAAACGCGTTGGTGTCCCCCTCGAAGAGCGAAAAGTGCGTATGCATCCCGGAGCCCGGGTGATCGGAAAAAGGCTTGGGCATGAAGGTGGCGTAGCTGTCCTGCGTCAGCGCTACCTCTTTGATGACTGTGCGGAATGTCATGATGTTGTCGGCAGTCTGCAGCGCATCGGCGTAACGCAGGTCGATCTCATTTTGCCCCGGACCGGCCTCGTGGTGGCTGAACTCGACCGAGATTCCGACAGATTCGAGCATCGCAACCGCGGTCCGCCGGAAATCCTGCGCCACGCCGCCCGGTACGTGATCGAAGTAACCCGCCTGGTCCACCGGAACAGGCTGACCGTCTGCGCCGAGCTCGTCAGACTTGAGAAGGTAGAACTCGATTTCCGGGTGGGTGTAGCAAGTGAATCCCATGTCCGCCGCTTTAGCGAGGGTCCGTTTCAGCACGCCGCGCGGGTCAGCTGATGACGGCTGGCCATCCGGGGTCAGGATGTCGCAGAACATCCTGGATGTCTGCTCTTTTTCACCGCGCCAGGGCAGGATCTGAAACGTCGAGGGATCCGGCTGGGCAAGCATGTCGGACTCGAAAACCCGGGCGAGGCCCTCAATCGAGGAACCGTCGAAGCCGAGGCCTTCCTCGAAAGCACCCTCGACTTCCGCGGGAGCAAGGGCAACCGACTTCAACGAGCCGACGACGTCGGTGAACCACAGCCGGACAAAACGGACGTCGCGTTCCTCGATGGTGCGTAGGACGAACTCCTGCTGCCGATCCATTCCAACCTCTTTCCCACTCATCCCGTTGTCTTTCCGACCTCCCGTACAACCAGGTGCCTACTCCCCGGTCCGCTGCTCACTTTACTGACAATGGACCGTCAGCGCGGGCACCGGCGTGCGGAGAGCCGCACCCGTATAGTATGTCCGGCTTGTGTTACGACGGCGTTACCCGTGAAGTAGGCTCGTGGTCATGAATTCCGCGGAAACTCCAGCCCCCTATGGAACCGGATCACAGGCCGGTGGTGCACCGTCCCAGCCGGTCCCGCGGATCCGGACACACCATCTCCAGGCGGCGAAAGACAGCGGCCGACGATTCGCCATGCTGACCGCGTACGACCAGTACGCAGCAGAAATCTTCGATGCTGCAGGCATAGAGGTGCTGCTTATTGGAGATTCCGCTGCGAATAATGTGCTCGGGCACGCCACCACACTGCCGATCACGCTCGACGAAATGATCCTTTTCTCCCGCGCCGTCACGCGGGGAGCGAGCCGCTCTCTAGTGGTTGCGGACCTACCTTTCGGCAGCTATGAGGTCTCGCCTGCCCAGGGCGTGGAATCCTCCGTCCGTCTGATGAAGGAGGGCCTAGTTCATGCGGTGAAAATGGAGGGCGGAGCGCACTATGCGGAAACAGTCCGCGCTATTGTGCGCGCAGGCATTCCCGTCATGGCACACGTCGGCTTCACACCGCAAAGCGAGCACTCCCTGGGCGGCTACCGGGTCCAGGGCAGGGGTGAGGCCGGACGGCAGGTAATTGATGACGCCGTAGCACTCGCGGAGGCCGGCGCCTTCTGCATTCTCATGGAGATGGTGCCGGCGGATGTAGCGGCTGAGGTGGACCGCGCGGTCAGCGTGCCCACCATTGGCATCGGTGCAGGCTCGGCGACCACCGGCCAGGTACTGGTGTGGCAGGACATGGCGGGCCTGCGCTCGGGCAAGCAGGCCAAGTTCGTCAAACAGTTCGCAGATGTTAGATCCGTGCTTTCCGATGCCGCTCGCACCTACGGCGATCAGGTCCGTGACGGAAGCTTCCCCGGTCCCGAGCACAGCTTCTAGCAGCTTCCGCAGAAGCTACTCCTCGTCCTGTGCGTCCCACGCACGGTTGCGCTCCTGAACCTTTTCCGGCGCGCGTTCCGCTTCTGCTCGCGTGGGATAGGGACCAATGAGTTGGCTCCAGTCGGACTGGGCATCTTCTTCAACCTCGTGGGTCCGAACGTTGTACCAGTACTGCACCATCGCGGCCTCCTTGGTCTTGCTTTCACTTTCGGCTTCGGTGGTTCCACACCGATAGGATCAAGAGTATGTCCCAGCATTCCTCCTCCGCACCCGTCGGCACGCTCATCGGGGGGACTATCAGTCCTCCCCGTAAGGTGCCGCGGTCAATTGAGCGTCCGGAGTATGTCGGCCGCCCCGGACCTGCCCGGTTCGAGGGATCCGAGGTCAAGTCGGCTGACACCATCGAGAAAATCCGCCGGGCAGGAAAGATAGCCGCGCAAGCCATCCAGGAAGTCGGCCGGCACATTACCCCCGGCGTCACCACTGACGAGCTCGACGCCGTTGGGCACCGGTTCCTGATCGAGCACAAGGCGTACCCTTCCACCCTCGGTTACCGCGGATTCCCGAAGTCTTTGTGCTCGTCGCTCAACGAGGTCATCTGTCACGGCATACCTGACTCCACCGAGCTCCGCGACGGAGACATCATCAACATCGACATCACCGCCTACATCGACGGTGTGCACGGGGATACCAACTACACCTTCCTCGTCGGCGACGTCGACGAGGATTCCCGCCTGCTGGTGGAGCGCACCCGGGAGGCTCTGAACCGGGCTATCAAGGTGGTTGCCCCGGGACGGGAAATTAACGTCATCGGCCGTGCCATTGAGTCCTACGCGAAGAGATTCGGCTACGGTGTTGTGCGGGACTTCACGGGTCACGGAGTCGGAGAGGCTTTTCACACCGGGCTGATCATCCCGCATTATGATGCCGCGCCGGCCTACAACCGCGTCATCGAGCCCGGGATGGTATTTACGATCGAACCGATGCTCACGCTTGGAACCATTGAGTGGGATATGTGGCCTGATGACTGGACTGTGGTCACCCGGGATCGTCAGCGCACCGCGCAGTTCGAGCACACGCTCGTGGTGACTGAGACCGGCGCCGAAGTCCTGACGCTTCCCTAGCAAGACCAAGCACCACCTCCGCGCATTACCGGCAAGGCGCGGACCAAACACACCCGAGAGAATTACTGGAGAAACATGGGCAAGAACAGCGGCAAGACGAAGGGCGGCAGGAACCTGCCTGCCACGGTCATCGGAATCGACATCGGTGGCACCGGCATCAAGGGCGGCATTGTTGACCTCACCGCCGGGGCCATCGTCGGTGATCGGTTCCGGGTGGAGACTCCCCAGCCGGCTACACCGGAGGCTGTCGCCGTCGTCGTCGCCGACATTGTTGCTGAACTGTCCGTCCGGGAGGGAGCGCCGCCTGCAGGCCTGCCGATCGGGGTGACCTTCCCGGCCATCATCCAGCACGGTGTGGCGCGCTCGGCGGCGAATGTCGATGAGAGCTGGATCGACACCGATGTGGACGCACTGTTTACCAAGGTCCTCGGACGCGACGTGCACGTTATCAATGATGCTGACGCCGCCGGCCTCGCAGAGGTTCAGTACGGCGCGGGCAAGGGCGTCAACGGTACGGTCCTTGTCATCACACTCGGTACCGGGATTGGTTCCGCTTTCATCTTCGACGGCAAGCTGGTTCCGAACGCAGAGCTTGGCCACCTTGAAATAGACGGGCACGACGCCGAGACCCAGGCTTCAGCCGTAGCCCGCGAACGACTGGGACTGAGTTGGGATGAGTACTCCGTCAAGCTGCAGCGCTACTTCTCCCACGTCGAATTCCTGTTCTCGCCTGAACTCTTCATTGTGGGCGGCGGCATTTCGAAGCGAAGCAAGGACTTCCTTCCCAATCTTTCCCTGCGAACGCCCATCATTCCTGCCGAGCTCCGGAATCACGCCGGCATTGTGGGAGCAGCGCTTCAAGCGGCGCTTCACTTCAAGAGCCAGCCGGTCGAAGCGAAATAGCGGGTGGTGCCGGTGGTGGCGGCGGCTTCCCCTCCGCAGCCACCACCGGAGATTATGTGGCGGTGAGCGGCCGCTGCTTACCCGATGAGACCCGGGCCGCCGCATTCTCCGCTTCGAGGCGGAGCTTCTCGATAGCCTTCTCGAAGTCCTCGAGGGAGTCGAAGCCCTGGTACACGCTGGCGAAGCGAAGGTAGGCTACCTGGTCCAGCTTCTGGAGCGGCCCAAGAATAGCCAGCCCAACCTCGTGGGCGTCGATTTCAGCGACGCCGCTTGCACGAACAGCCTCCTCGACGTCCTGCGCCAACAGTGCGAGGTCATCCTCAGTGACAGGCCGCCCCTGGCAGGCCTTGCGCACGCCGCTGATGACCTTGCTGCGGCTGAAGGGCTCGGCAACGCCGGACCGTTTGATGACCGACAGGCTGGTGGTTTCCACGGTAGTGAATCGCTTGCCGCATTCGGGACACTGGCGCCGACGGCGGATCGCTGATCCATCATCGGTGAGACGGCTGTCAACGACACGCGAGTCGGAACTGCGGCAGAACGGACAGTGCACTCCACCCTCGTTTCAACTCTGGCGAACAGCGTATTCATCGGATACGACGCAACTTTTCAACGGCGTCCGGAAACCATTCTAGAACTAGATGTAGTGAAACTACAACCATGTCATTACTAGATGTGGTGGTTTGGCACTCAGGGACAGGAGCGGTCAGCCGGAGTACCCGTCAGGAAAAGCGCACCCGCACCGCATCGCCGTGTCCCGGCAGATCCTCAGCCTGAGCAAGCTGAACAACATGCTCACTCACCTCCCGCAGGGCGTCTGCGCTGTAGTCGATCACCTGCATTGCCCGCAGGAAGGTGAACACGCTCAGCCCGGAAGCAAACGCCGCCGTGCCGGCTGTGGGCAGGACGTGATTCGAGCCCGCGCAGTAGTCGCCCAGGCTCACCGGACTGTAGTCGCCCACGAAGATCGCCCCCGCGTTCTTGATACGCGCCGCTACTGCTGGCGCCTGATCCGTGTGGATCTCCAGGTGTTCCGCGGCATACGCGTCACATACCGCAATACCGTGGTCAATGTTGTCCACCAGGATGGTGCCCGATTGAGGCCCGCCCAGCGCAGTTTCGACCCGCTCGCGGTGCCGGGTGGACTTCGCCTGGATCGACAGCTCCGCCCGGACGGCAGCAGCCAGTTCAACCGAAGGCGTGATCAGTACCGAGGCGGCGTTCGGGTCATGTTCGGCCTGGCTGATCAGGTCCGCGGCAACCAGTCGCGGCTGCGCCGTCCCGTCTGCCAACACAGCGATCTCCGTGGTGCCGGCCTCAGCGTCGATCCCGACCATGCCCTTGACCAGCCGCTTCGCTGTGGCGACGTAGATGTTCCCCGGGCCCGTGACAACGTCCACCGGCTCAATCGCGGTACGATCCTCCTCGCCTGACACACCGTGTGCGAAGGCGGCAATCGCCTGGGCACCGCCGATGCCGTAGACCTCCTTGACACCGAGCAGTTCCGCCGCGGCAAGAATCACCGGGTGCGGCAGTCCCCCGAATTCCTTCTGCGGCGGCGATGCCAGTGCAATGGACTGAACGCCGGCAGCCTGTGCAGGTACAACATTCATGATGACCGACGAGGCGAGGACCGCAAGCCCACCGGGGACATAGAGCCCCACCCTGCCAACGGGCACCCACCGCTGCGTCAGGGCAGCTCCAGGTCGGATCTCGACGACGACGTCCTGCGGTTTCTGCGCCAGGGCAAAGACACGGGCGCGGTCAATGGACTCCTCCAGCGCGGCCCGCACGTCAGGCGAGAGCGCCCGAAGTGCCTCACTTAAAGCCTCAGCCGGCACCCGCGGGTGGAACTGTTCAACGCCGTCGAACCGCTGCGCCAGCTCGCTGAGCGCGTCGAATCCGCGTGACCGGACAGCAACAATAATGTCTTCAACGCGGGAGGCGACCGATTCGAACGACGACGTGGTGCTCCTCGGCATCGCGGCACGGAGTTCGGCGGTGGATAGATGTGTCCCGCGCAGGTCGATCGTGCGGAAGGCGTCGAATGATCCGGGAGCGGTCTGAGCAGTCACAGCCGCAATTCTACCGGCGGCTGTCCTGGCTTCTGCCCACGACGGAAAGGGTGCGCTACCGATTCCGCCGGATAAGCAGCAGCCCGAGCAGCGAGGCCAGGAAAACCACCAACGCTGCGGCTGCGGGCCAGACCAATGCCACACCGAGCGAACGCAGCACAAAAGGAAATTCGCCGTCACCGCCGGAAAACAGGGCTCCAAGCCCCTGCCCAACCAACACAGCAAGGACGGATCCCACCATGCTTCCGCCCACGGCCGCGCACACACGCTGCCACGCGCCGGGCAGGTCGATACGGTTAGTCAACAGCCATCCGACGACGACGCCGGCCAGCAACTGCAATCCGCCGAGCACAAGGTCCCGGATCAGCCAGGACTCAGCGTTGGCCCTGTCTCCATAGAATCCGCCACCAGGCGACGCGAACCACCAGAGGACGCCGAGCACCGGTCCGAGCACAGTCGTTGCCGCGGCCCACCAGAGCAACGACGACGGCGGCACCGCCGTCTCCGCGGCGGGACCGGCATAGACCGCTGGTGGATACGTACCCGGCTCCGCTGCTGATTCCTGCGTCCGTCTCATCTAACCGTTCCCAATCTGTCGGAACTCATGCATCGAGGCACGTTGGTCCAAGAAGCACCTTGAGGTCCCCGAACAACGCCGGCGTCGGGTTGACCCGAAGGTCAACCGGCAGCGATAGCACTGACATCTGGCGTTCCTTACGGACATGCAGCCGCACCTCGGAGTTGCCCCGGTGCTGTCTCAGCACTGAGCCGAGTTCATGGATTACGGGTTCGGTAGCCCTGTGGTGAAGCATGGAAATGACCACCGGGCCGGAGTGGCCCTCCGTTAGATCCGGAACGGAAAGTTCCTGGGCGTTGAGGGTGACCGCGCCGTCGTCGCGCCGTTGCAGGCGTCCGCGAACCACCACGATTAAATCCTCCTCGAGTACCGACGCGATCGGTCCGTAGACCTGCCCGAAGAACATCACTTCCATCGATCCGCCAAGATCTTCAATTTCGGCCCTGGCGTAGGCGTTTCCGCTATTCTTGGCGATGCGGCGCTGGAGAGAGGTGATCATTCCGGCAATGGTCACGGGGGCGCCGTCGGCCGGGCCGTCTTCGCCGATAATGGAGGTGATGGCGGAATCAGCATGTTGGCTGAGCAAGCCTTCCAGGCCCTGGAGGGGATGGTCGGATACGTAGAGGCCCAGCATGTCCCGCTCGAAAGCGAGCTTGTCCTTTTTTGCCCATTCCGGCAGGTCCGGAACCTCGACCGAAAGCCCGGTTCCGACGCCCGGATCATCGAAGGCGCTGAAGAGATCGAACTGGTTGGCGGCTTCATTACGCTTGAGCACGACGACGGAATCCACGGCTTCCTCGTGGATCATCGCCAGTGCGCGGCGGGGATGACCCAGAGAGTCGAAGGCACCGGCCTTGATGAGCGACTCGATCGTCCGCTTATTGCAGACGACGGCGGGCACCTTCTGCAGGAAGTCGGAGAAGGATTCAAACGCACCCTTCTCCTCCCGAGCAGCCACCATCCCGCCGACCACGTTTGCGCCGACGTTGCGAATTGCGCCCATCCCGAAGCGGATATCAGTCCCGACCGGAGTGAAGTTGACGCTCGACTCGTTGACGTCCGGGGGCAGCACTGTAATGCCCATCCGTCGGCACTCGTTGAGGTAGATGGCCAGCTTGTCCTTGTCATCGCCGACACTGGTCAGCAGTGCCGCCATGTATTCGGCAGGGTAGTGCGCCTTGAGGAACGCGGTCCAGTAGGACACCAGTCCGTACGCCGCGGTATGAGCCTTGTTGAAGGCGTAGTCGGAGAATGACTCAAGCACGATCCAGAGCTTGTCCATAGCCGACTGTGAATAACCGTTGGCCTTCATTCCGGCGAAGAAGTCCGCTTGCTGCTTGTCCAGCTCGGACTTCTTCTTCTTGCCCATGGCGCGGCGCAGCATATCCGCCTGGCCCAATGTGAAGTTCGCCAGCTTCTGTGCGGCCGACATAACTTGCTCCTGGTACACGATCAGGCCGTAGGTGCCGCCGAGAATCTCCTCCAGTGGTCCCTCGAGTTCTGGGTGGATCGGCTCGATCTCCTGCATTCCGTTTTTGCGCAGGGCATAGTTCGTATGTGAATTCACGCCCATGGGACCAGGGCGGTAGAGAGCGAGGACCGCTGAAATGTCTTCGAAGTTGTCGGGGCGCATGAGCTTCAGAAGCGAGCGCATGGGCCCGCCGTCGAGCTGGAAGACGCCAAGGGTGTCGCCACGCGCCAGCAGCTCATAAGACTCCCGGTCGTCGAGTTCGAGGTCTTCCAGAACGAGGTCCTCGCCCTGGTTGGCCTTGATGTTCTCAACGGCGTCGGTGATGATCGTCAGGTTCCTCAGACCGAGGAAATCCATTTTGATCAGGCCGAGACCCTCGCACGTGGGGTAATCGAACTGCGTGATGATCTGGCCGTCCTGATCACGACGCATGATCGGAATGATGTCGATCAGCGGGTCGGAGGACATGATGACCCCGGCCGCGTGCACACCCCACTGGCGTTTCAGCCCCTCCAGTCCCAGGGCTGTCTCGAATACCTTCGCAGACTCGGCATCGGTCTTCAGGAGTTCCCGCAGTTCCTCCGCCTCCGAGAACCGCTTGGCGTCCTTGTTGTGCACGTCCGCCAATGCGAGCCCCTTGCCCATGACGTCCGGCGGCATGGCCTTGGTGAGGCGCTCCCCCGTGGAGAACGGATAGCCCATCACACGCGAGGAGTCCTTGAGTGCCTGCTTGGCCTTGATGGTGCCGTAAGTGACGATCATGGCGACGCGCTCGTCGCCATACTTTTCAGTTACGTACCGGATGACCTCGGAGCGGCGGCGATCGTCAAAGTCCACGTCGAAGTCCGGCATGGAGACGCGCTCGGGGTTGAGGAACCGCTCGAAGATGAGGCCGTGCTTCAGGGGGTCCAGGTCCGTGATGCGCATGGCGTACGCCACCATGGAACCGGCACCGGATCCGCGCCCGGGACCCACCCGGATGCCGTTGTTCTTGGCCCAGTTGATGAAGTCGGCCACAACCAGGAAGTAGCCCGGGAAGCCCATCTGCGTGATGACGCCGACCTCAAACTCCGCCTGCT
Organism: Arthrobacter vasquezii; assembly: GCF_029455255.1. Classification (NCBI taxonomy): domain Bacteria; kingdom Bacillati; phylum Actinomycetota; class Actinomycetes; order Micrococcales; family Micrococcaceae; genus Arthrobacter; species Arthrobacter vasquezii. The sequence continues at coordinate 42,079 of NZ_JAROKN010000008.1, forward strand.
TGCGGACGTCGTCGGGTACGCCGGCCGGGTAGCGGTACTGCAGGCCCGTCTCGACTTCCTTAACGAACCAGGACTGCTCGTTCTCACCCTCGGGAACCGGAAAGCGCGGCATGTAGTTCGCCTTGGTGTTGAACTCGACGTCACACCGCTCGGCAATAAGCAGCGTGTTGTCGCAAGCCTCAGGGAAGTCACGGAAAATTGCCCGCATCTCGGCCGGCGACTTGAGGTAGAACTCATCGGCGTCGAACTTGAAGCGCTTGGGGTCCGCCATGGTGGAACCGGACTGCACGCACAGCAGCGCCGCGTGCGCCTTGGCATCCTCTGCATGGGTGTAGTGGAGGTCATTGGTGGCCACGAGGGGAAGGCCCAGTTCACGGGCGAGCTTGATGAGGTCCGCCTGGACGTTCCGCTCAATATCCAACCCATGGTCCATGAGTTCACAGAAGAAATTTTCGCGACCGAAGATGTCGCGGAAGTCGGATGCCGCCTGAACTGCCTCCCGGTACAGGCCGAGGCGCAGCTTTGTCTGGACTTCTCCCGAGGGGCAACCGGTGGTTGCAATCAGCCCTTTGCCGTAGGTCTGCAGCAGGTCGCGGTCCATGCGCGGCTTGTACAGATAGCCCTCCAGCGAAGCCAGCGAGGACATCCGGAAGAGATTGTGCATGCCCTCGGTGGTTTCCGACCACAGGGTCATGTGGGTGTACGCGCCCGCACCCGATACGTCATCGCGTCCGCCTCCTCCCCACTTGACACGAGTCTTGTCCGCACGGGCGGTGCCGGGCGTCAGATAGGCCTCGACTCCGACAATCGGCTTCACTCCCGCATCACGGGCCTTGTTCCAAAAGTCGAAGGCCCCAAACACGAACCCGTGGTCGGTCGTGGCCAACGCGTTCATGCCAAGCTCCGCCGTATGGCTGAAGAGATCACTCAGGCGGGCAGCGCCATCGAGCATCGAGTACTCGGTGTGGTTGTGAAGGTGGACGAAGGAGTCCCGCGACGAAGCCGGGGCCACTGGGGATGAGGACGGAGCTGAGGAAACCACCAACTCATTCTAGCGAGCGCCGGGGACGCTTCCCGCGCGCCTGCAAGCGGGTGTCGGTCTCAGACCGTTCCGCCGGTCAGCGCATCGAGTGCATACTGCAGGTCCATGGGGAACCCGCTTTCAACGGCTACCCGTTCGCCGCTGCGCGGATGGTCAAACGAAAGCATGCTGGCGTGCAGCCATTGCCGGGTGAGTCCGAGCTCCGCCGCCAGCCGGGGGTCCGCCCCATACGTCAGGTCACCGGCGCATGGGTGGCGCAGAGCGGAGAAATGCACGCGGATCTGATGCGTACGCCCGGTCTCCAGGCGGACCTTGACGAGACTTGCCTTCCCGAACGCTTCCTCCACTGCGTAGTGGGTCACCGATGGACGGCCGTCCTCCATGACGGCGAACTTCCAGTCGTGCGCCGGGTGGCGGCCGATGGGCGCCTCGATAGTTCCCTGGAGCGGATCCGGTAGCCCCTGGACCAGCGCGTGATACTGCTTGTCTACGGTCCGATCCCGGAAAGCCTGCTTGAGCACGGTATAGGCATGCTCACTCTTGGCAACCACCATCGCTCCGGAGGTCCCAACGTCGAGTCTGTGGACTATACCTACCCGCTCAGGTGCACCGGTCGTGGAAATCCGGTACCCGGCAGCCGCCAGCGCTCCCACGACAGTGGGTCCCACCCATCCAGGGGACGGGTGAGCCGCAACTCCCACCGGCTTATCGATGACGACCAGGTCATCGTCGTCAAAAAGGATGCCCATTCCGTCAACCGGCTCGGCCACGATCCGCAAGGGATCAATTTTCTCCGGTACAACGACGGTGAGTGATCCGCCCGCGACGGCACGGGTTGACTTCTGGACGGGTGCACCGTCCATGGTGACGTTCCCCCCGCTGCACCATCCGGCAGCGACCGAACGGGATACCCCGGTCAACCCTGCCAACACCGCATCGATGCGTTGACCCGCAGCCGGCTCCGGAATGTCGAACGTAGTACTACGGACGCTCATCATCCACCACCTCGGCAGTGTCCGGGTCCTCCCGCTCCTCGTTGCTGCGTAGGCCGTCCATGCCGATGCCCCGCAGTGTCAGCAGACAAATGAGAATGACTCCACTGACCACGGCGATGTCGGCGATGTTGAAAATAGCGAAATTCGGCAGCGCGATGAAGTCGACGACATGCCCCTGACCAAATGTGGGCTCACGAAACAACCGGTCCGTGAGGTTCCCGACGGCGCCGCCCAATACCAATCCCAGTGCAACAGCCCAGCCTTTTGAAGCGACCTTACCGATCTGCGTGATGATCGCTATGGATACGAGGGCCTGAATGATGGTGAAGACCCAAGTAATCTCTGTTCCGATGGAAAACGCCGCCCCGGAATTGCGAATGAAATGCCAGCTCAGCACGGGCGGCAGCACCTCGGTGATCTGACCCTCCACCATGGTGGAAACGACCCAGATTTTGGTCAGCTGATCGATGATGTAGGCGACCAGTGCGAATGCAACCAGAAGCAGCGCGTAGCGGGCTCCGATGCGTTTGCCGTGCTTGCGGTGCGACCGGCCCGAATCGGGGCCTGAGACGGAAGGATGCTCGGTCATGGTGCTTTCAGTTGTACGCGCCGAAGAGGCGGCAGTGGACGCTTGGCTCTCTATTCAGGGTACGGCAGAGGCCAGCCGCCGGATAAACCGGCGACTGGCCTCGTGAGCTTTGGATCCTGCTTAGGCGTCTGCAGTTTCAGATGCAACGGAACCGCGGGAATCAAGGTCCCGGAGCTGACCTTCGATGTATGCCTTGAGACGGGACCGGTAGTCACGCTCGAAGCTACGCAGCTGCTCGACCTTGCGCTCGAGGACTGCTTTCTGCTGCTCCAGCGCGCCGAGTACCTTCCGGCTCTTTTCCTGAGCGTCATTGACGAGGCCACTGGCTTCGATCTGCGCTTCGGCGATGATTTTGTCGCGCTGCTCAACGCCGGCGTTGACGTACTCGTCATGAAGCTTCTGCGCCATCGCGAGGACACCCGCCGCAGACTCCGCGGTGCCGCCCTGCTGGACAGGTGCAGCGGCGGCAACCGGCTGGGCAGCCGGGCGCTCCTCAGCCTTCGGTGCCTCCACCTTGGGCTCCTCAGGCTTTTCCTCCTCGCGGACCTCTTCGGTAGCGGTGCTGGCGGCCACCGGAGCAGGGACGGCGGCGTTCTGCGCTGTGCCCGTGGAAACTTCCGAGAGCTGGCGGCGAAGGTCGTCGTTTTCCTGGTTCAGACGACGCAATTCCACGACGATCTCGTCGAGGAAGTCGTCCACCTCGTCCTGGTCATAGCCTTCACGGAACTTGGTGGGCTGAAACCGCTTGTTGACAACATCTTCTGGCGTCAGGGCCATCTGGTCACCTCATATGGATTTAGTCGAAGCCGCCTGTCGAGCAGACCTGACAACGTTACCGAATTGTGGACATGCTTGTGGAGGCAAAACCTCCTGCTTCACACCAATATGTGATTCAGCGTATATCTTTTAGGTCTCGAAAACTAACCGGATCAAGCCGTTGCCAATGAACCTGCAATTGCCTTGAGGATAGTAGCCCCCAGAAACACCACGATGAATGCGAGGTCGAGCGAAACGCCACCCAACCGGAGCGGCGGGATGAGCCGGCGAAAAAGCCGGATAGGCGGATCTGTCACCGCGTACACCATGGATGCAAGAACAAGCGCCAGCCGTCTGGGGCGCCAATTACGGGCAAACATTTGAACGGCGTCATAAACAATACGAATGATCAGCGCGAGCTGGAACAGCATCAGCACCAGGTAGATCAGGGCGAAGACCAAGCTCACGTGTCAGTCACAGTCCTCTGGCATGAACGGAATAGTTACGAGTACCAGTAAACAGTGTCAGCTTTGATTGAAGAAACTCGCTTGACCGTCGCTGGTCTTCTGATCCTCCCCGAGGACCTCGATGTAGGACGGCGATAGCAGGAATACCTTGTTGGTGACACGCTCGATCGACCCATGAAGGCCGAAGACGAGTCCGGCCGAGAAGTCCACCAGCCGCTTGGCGTCTCCCTCGCCCATGTCCGTGACGTTCATGATCACAGGAATGCCGTCGCGGAAGCTTTCTCCGATGATCTTCGCGTCATTGTAGGAGCGCGGGTGCACCGTGGTGATCTGGCGAAGCGATGAAGCGTCCTCGCGTGCAGACTGCGCCCGCTTGATAGGCGTGACCGGAGCGCGATACTCATCCGGAGCCGCCTTTGCTGCCGGCGCGGCCTCGACATGGCGCTCGTCACGGTCGTAGTCCACGGAGTAGTCCTCATTCCTGCTGTGGGATGTCTTTGGCTCGGGCTCGTAGTGCTCGTCACCGTCGGCGAGCCCAAGGTAAATCATTGTCTTGCGCAGTGCGCCAGCCATGGTTGCTCCTGTCAGTCCTTCGTCCTGCATCCGTCATGCAGAATGTAAAGCAAGGTGTGATTCAACACCGCCCAGGCACCTCCTGAGATTCCCCGCGGTTACAGCGTTGACGCTACCCCACGGGCGGGCGGGCACCGAGGACATCTGAGCCGACGCGAAGGTGTGTCGCACCGGCCGCGACAGCATGTTCAAGGTCACCGCTCATCCCAGCCGAGATGCCGCTTGCCGCCGGATAACGGGAGACGAGCTCCGAGGATAGGCCAGCGAGCCGGCTGAAGGCTTCGCGGGGGTCCCCGCCAAGCGGCGCAACGGCCATCACTCCCGCCAGGCGCAAATGATCGCTGTCATGAATCCGTGCGGCAACTTCAAGCGCATCGGAAGGATGAGCTCCTCCGCGACCGGTGCCCTCGGCTGACAGGTTGACCTGGACGAAGCAGTCCAACACTGCAGGACGGCCGCGCGTAGTTCCTCCCGCAGGCGAATCAGGGTGTTCGGCGCGACCTGCCATCGCCTTTTCCAGAGCGCTCACCAGGGAGCTGCGGTCGACGGAGTGCACGGAGTGGGCGTAGCCCACAACCGACCGGGCCTTGTTGGTCTGCAGTTGGCCGATGAAGTGCCAGCGCAGTTCCGGATCCGGAACCTCCCGGGCTTTGACAGCAGCCTCCTGGTCGCGGTTCTCACCGACGTCCCGAACCCCGAGCTCATGGAGCAGTAGAAGGTCCTGCGGCGGGAAGAACTTGGTCACGACAATGAGCGTAGGTCTGTTCCTGCCTCCGCATGCCGCCATCGCGTCATCAATCCGTTTGTTGACCCGCTGAAGGTTGGCCTCCAGTTCAGCGCGCCTTCCCGAGGTGTCAGCCATCCCGCCACACCAACCCTGCCAGACGGCCCGCCGGCCTACCCTGCCGGACGGCACGGTGGGAGAACAGACTTTCGTTCTCAAGCGTGCACGGATTGCCGCCCCCGCCGAGATCTTGCACGGAAACTCCGAGTGCCTCGAGTTGACCGCGAACACCGGCGGGAAGGTTGAGCGAAGGTGTCCCCCAATGTGTGCTGCAGTGAGTCAGTGGCACGGCCTGGGCAACCTCCTCGCGCATGTCCGCCGGCACCTCGTAGCACCGGCCGCACACGGACGGCCCGATCCACGCTGAAATGGATTCCGCCCCGTGGCGCTGCAGTTCAGCAACTGTGCGTCCGGCTATGTTTCCTTCAACCCCTCTTCGTCCGGCGTGGATGACCGCCGTCACGGGTTCATGACGGGCAGCGGACCCGACGAGCACCACCGGAACGCAGTCAGCAACGAGGACGGCGAGTGGGTCCGTGCCGGTCGGGCTCACCAGGGCATCAGCCTCGGGCACGTCCTGGGATCCTGCCTCTGCTACGACGGTCGAGTGGGTCTGGTTCATGAAACGGAGTGAACCAGGGCCAGTTCCGAGTTCAAGCTCCAGCGCCTGCCTGGAACGAACGGCGGCATCCGGGTTGCCCCCGATGCGCGGAGCGAGGTTTCCCGCGCCACGATCAGTGAAGGCAACCCGGATACCGGGCGCTACGAGCGATGTCCAGAAGAACAACGGCTACTTCAGGAAATCGGGAACGTCCAGGTCATCGGAACGTCCGGTCGAGTAGTCAGGCTCGACGACGGCCGGCAGGTCCACATCGAACCCGGCATCACCCGGAACATCGTTGCCTCGTCCGTTGGACGAGTGCTGCGACCACGAACCGTAGCCTGCTCCTGCCGCGACGGTCTGCGGAGCCGGTGCGGACTCGCGCCCGATGGCGGGAGCTGAGGCCGGCTTTGCCGCGGGTGCTGCTGGTTGCGACGTGGCATCCACCTGATCGAAACCTGCTGCGATAACCGTGACCCGCGCCTCGTCTCCCAGTGCGTCGTCGATCACCGCACCGAAGATGATGTTTGCCTCCGGGTGCGCAACTTCCTGCACGAGGCGCGCTGCCTCGTTGATTTCGAACAGCCCGAGATCCGATCCGCCCTGAATGGACAGCAGAACGCCGTGGGCGCCGTCGATGGAAGCTTCGAGGAGCGGCGAGGCGATCGCCAGTTCCGCTGCCTTGACTGCACGATCCTCACCGCGGGCGGAGCCAATGCCCATGAGAGCCGAACCTGCGCCCTGCATGACCGACTTCACGTCTGCGAAGTCGAGGTTGATCAGGCCCGGCGTGGTGATGAGGTCCGTGATGCCCTGGACACCCGAGAGCAGCACCTGGTCCGCTGAGCGGAACGCGTCAAGCATGGAAACGTTGCGGTCGCTGATGGACAGAAGACGGTCATTCGGAATGACAATCAGGGTGTCGACTTCATCTCGAAGTGTGTCGATACCGGTTTCTGCCTGGTTGGAGCGCCGGCGACCTTCGAACGTAAACGGCCGGGTCACTACGCCGATGGTCAACGCACCAAGAGAACGCGCAATCCGCGCGACAACGGGTGCGCCTCCGGTACCGGTGCCGCCGCCTTCTCCTGCGGTCACGAACACCATGTCCGCGCCGCGGATGACTTCCTCAATCTCCTCGGCGTGATCTTCGGCCGCCTTCCGGCCCACTTCCGGATCAGCTCCGGCGCCCAGTCCACGGGTGAGTTCGCGTCCGACGTCGAGCTTCACATCGGCGTCACTCATGAGTAGTGCCTGCGCGTCAGTGTTGATGGCGATGAACTCCACGCCGCGCAGGCCAACCTCGATCATTCGGTTGACGGCGTTCACGCCACCGCCGCCGATGCCGACGACCTTGATGACGGCCAAGTAATTCTGCGGTGCTGCCACGTCCTGTGTCCCTTGTTCGATCTGTGCGCTGGTTGGGTTATGGGCTGGAGGTTCCAACCTTCAACTTGCTAACATTCACCTTCAGGTTGAAAGTTAATGTTATGTCAAGTAGTTTCTTATTGAGACGCTAGGTGCCCGGCCACCGGCATGCAATGACCACTCCCGCGTGTCGGAAAACTCATCGGGTTACCGGCCTCGATGGTGTGCTTACGTCGTAGACGCTAACCGGCGCATCCTGCTGCGGAAGAGTAAGCAGCGCGGCGATGACACGGGCCTTTGCCTCGTTCTCCTCGGCACTCCCCCAGAAAATTGTTTTCCCGTCCGTCAGCTTCAGCTCAACGGAGTCGATTGACTTTGCCGATGCGTGGACCAGGCGCTCCCGGATAGCTGCGGGCAGGGCGGCAAGGACATCGGTAATTGACGAGAAGACCGCACTGTTGACGGCATTCGTACCTCCGTCGATGAGGGGCAAGGCAACGGACTTCCTGTCAGTGACCGTGGTGAGCTGCCGGCCTTCTGCGTCTATGAGGATGTACTTACCGCCGCTCTCAAGGATTGCAACAGGGGTGCGCTCCGTGACAGTCACGCTCAGGGTGGACGGTGGTGCCGCGGCCACGGAGATATTCTCGATCGGAGCGAACCCTTCTAGCAGTGTGCGGACGTCGTCGTCCCCGATCTGGGTCAGAGACCTTCCCATCAGCGGCTCCAGTGCCGCCGTAATCTGGTCCTCCGGTACCAATTGGTTCCCCTGCACCTCGAGGGAACGTACTGCAAGCGCCGGTGAGAACACCAGATAGGCGATTACGCCCGCGACGATCAGCACCGTTGAGATGATGCCCGTCAGCCACCACCTCCTGCGCCGGCGGCCGGGAGGTTCCGGAAAAGCAATGACCGTGCCGTCGTCGTCCTCGCGGTCCAACAGGGCAACAGGTGCTTCTTTCGATGCGGATATTCTGCTTCCCCGCATTCTGCTGGACTGAGGAGGATGCACCTGCTTCTCGGCGGTGATGGTTTCATTTCCCGACGCTGTGTTGGCCGGCGTCGATGCCCTGCCCGGCTTGCGCGGAGGACGTGCTGTCACTGTGGATGCCCCTTTCCTGCAAGGAGGTCAACCAGCAGCGGACCGAAGCGGGTAACGTCGCCTGCTCCGACCGTCAGAATGATGTCACCGCTCTGCGCCGTAATGACCATCTCCCGCAGTGCCTCGTCTGCATCGGGCGCGTACCCGCCCGGAACCGTGAGCCGGTCGCTGATGAGCCGGCTCGTCACTCCCTCCACCGGGTCTTCCCTTGCGGCATAGATGTCAAGCACGCGCACCGTATCAGCCAGTGACAGAGCGCCGGCGAACTCCTTGGCAAACTCCTGAGTGCGGGAGAAAAGGTGCGGTTGAAACAGGACGTGCACGCGGTGGTCTCCCGCGACGGTCCGGGCAGCGCCCAGCGCGGCCGCCACCTCCGTGGGGTGATGGGCGTAGTCATCGAAGACGCGCACACCGCCTGCTTCACCCTTAGCCTCGAACCGTCTGGCAGCACCGGAAAAGGATGCGAGGCCCGCGGCAGCAGCAGCCGGATCCACGCCCAACTCCAACCCGACGCTGAACGCCGCTGCCGCATTCAGGACATTGTGCCGCCCAGGCACCCCCAGCTGGAGTTCCTGCTGGCTGTCGAGTCCATCGATAGAGAAGGAAAGGACGCTGTTCGACGTGCTGCCGAGCGCGCGGGTGTTGCTGATTCGAACGTCTGCGCCGGCACAGTAGCCGTAGGTCCGCACCCGGCGGGAACCGGCGATTCGCGCCGCCAGGGCGGCAGCGCCGTCGTCGTCACGGCATGCTACCAACACGCCGGCGTCGGCCGGCAGCAGCGCAGCGAACCGATCGAACGATTCGTACACTGCAGCAGCGGACCCATAGTGGTCCAGGTGATCCGCCTCGACGTTGGTGACAACGCCAACGTGAGGACGGTAGTTGAGGAAAGAGCCGTCCGACTCATCTGCCTCCGCCACGAAGACTTCCCCCTCCGCCCATTCAGCGTTGACTCCAAGCGCCGCGACGTCCCCACCGATCGCAAACGATGGACGGGTTCCGGCGGCCTGCAGCATGACGGTGATCATCGCCGTCGTCGTGGTTTTGCCATGCGTGCCGGCAACAGCAACCACTTTCCGCCCGTCCATCGCGGCAGCAAGCGCTTCCGAACGATGCAGGACGCGCAGGCCGCGCGTTTTTGCTTCAACGAGCTCGGGGTTGGTCTCCCGGATTGCGCTGGAAACCACCACGGTATCTGCGGCACCGACGTTCGCTCCCTCGTGGCCGACGTGCACCGTTGCGCCCAGCGCGGCGAGAGCCTGCAGACCGCGCGAGTCAGCGGCATCGGACCCTGACACCGCTACTGAGCGGCCGAGGAGGACCCGCGCCACAGCGGACATGCCCGCTCCGCCGAGCCCAATGAAATGGACCCGGCCGAGATCCTGGATAACTGCACTCATGAGCGGCCTCCCGCGGCGTCGATGATGAGCTCCGCCATGCGGACGTCCGCGTCGCGCACACCGAGCGGCGCCGCGGCCCGGGACATGTTCTCGAGACGCACAGGGTCCTGCACCAGCGGCAGGGCTTCGGTAAGCAGCCAGTCACCAGTAAGCTGCGCATCCTCGATCATGAGGGCGGCGCCTGCGTCCACCAGCCCCGAAGCGTTTCGCCGCTGCTCACCGTTTCCGTGCGGCAAGGGCACGAACACAGTGGGCAACCCGACTGCCGCAACTTCACAGACGGTTGCTGCGCCTGCACGCGCCAACAGCAGGTCTGCCGCCGAGTAGACATTCTCCATACCGTCCACATATTCGACCTGCCGGTACCCCTCGGCAGCAAGGAGCGCGCCGTCGGGGCCGGGAACCTGCTTGCCGCGTCCGGTGATATGAAGCACCTGTACCTGCGCTGCGTCATCGACCATTTTTGGCGCCGCTGCGGCGACCGCCCGGTTGATGCTCGCAGCGCCGGAGGAACCGCCGGTCACGATGAGCGTTGCACGATCCGGGTCCAGCCCAAGGCTTACCCGCGCTTTCCGACGGGCGGCCGCCCGGTCCAGGGTGGAAATCTCCCGCCGCATGGGCATGCCCACCCATTGCTCGTCCGGCAGTCCGGTGCCGCGGAATGCCACCGCAACGCTCCGGGCAATACGCGCGCCAAGCCGGTTGGCCAGGCCGGGGCGGGCATTAGCTTCATGGATGGCCACGGGAACGCGGCGGATCCAGGCCGCAAGATAGAGCGGCGTGGACACATACCCGCCAACCCCGACGACGACGTCAGCCTGCGCCGCGTCGATAATCTTCAGCGCCTGCCGCACGGCTCGGACCAGACGGACCGGCAGTTTCAACAGATCGACGGACGGACGGCGGGGCATGGGCACCCGTTCAATGGTTTCCAGCCGGAAACCGGCCGCAGGAACAAGGCGGGTCTCCATTCCGGCGGCCGTTCCGACGGCAAGCACCCGGGCGTCCGGGCGGGCCTCGACCAGAGCTCGTGCAATGGCTAGCAATGGGCTGATGTGCCCGGCAGTTCCCCCGCCGGCGAGCACGACCGACAGGGCAGCGGATTCAGTCAATGGGTTCTCTTGATCTTTCACTTGTCGCTTGCAGAAGTCTGGTTGGAGCTGACGGCCGGTCCGGCAGTGCCAGGCACGGCGGGCGGCATCCGCCGCGCAAAGGCAAGGAGCACACCGACGGCGGCAAGCGTGAAGGTGAGGGCAGAACCGCCGTAGGAGATGAACGGCAGCGGCACACCGATGACGGGAAGAACGCCCGTGACCATGCCGATGTTCACAAAGGCCTGGCCGATCAGCCACACGAGGATGGAGCCCATGAGGATGCGCACGAAGGGGTCGGTGTAACGCCGTGCCACCCGGAGGGTTGCCACCGCGAGGATTCCGAAAAGCGCGATCACTACGAGGGTACCGATCAACCCGAATTCTTCACCGATGATGGCGAAGATGAAGTCATTGTGCGCTTCCGGGATCCAGTTCCACTTCTGCCGGCTCTGGCCGATTCCCACTCCCCACCAGCCCCCGGACGCCAGTGCGAAAAGCCCCTGGTTCGTTTGAAAACAGGGATCCGTCGCGCTTTCGCAGTTCAGTCTGAGCCAGGCCTGGATGCGGGTACTTCGTGTGCTGTTGAGGAGGATGGCGCCGAAAGCGCCGGCAATTCCGAGGAGGCCGACCAGCGTAAACAGCTTCATTGGTGCGCCGGCAAAAAACAGCGCTGCTGCCATGATCATTCCGAGGATGATCGCTGTACCGAGGTCACCGCCCAGCATCACGAGCAGGAGGATGACTCCTCCGAGCGGTGCTACAGGTATGAGCGCGTGCTTCCAGTCACGGATCAGGCCGCGCTTGCGTTCCAGGACCGTGGCGCACCACAACGCGAGTGCGAGCTTTGCGGGTTCTGAAGGCTGAAGAGACTGGTTGCCGATCCGGATCCAGTTCTGGTTTCCGTTGATGTTCTCGCCAATGAGCAGCACCAGTACCAGCAGGACAATAGCGACGCCGAGCCCCGGCCACGCAAGGAACTTGAAAACCCGCGGCCCCAATCTGGACAGGACGAGCATCAGCACCACGCCGAGCACCGCATACATGCTCTGTTTGAAGAAGAAGTCAAAGACGATCGCGCCCTCATCAGTTGGCTCGACCGTGGATGCTGCATTGGCAATCGATTCAACAGACGACGCCGAGAGCACCATCATGAGCCCGATGGCCGTCAGCGCCAGCGTGGCGCCGAGAATCATGTAATAGCTGGAGCCGCTGGTCTGCCGGTCCGAACCCTCGAGAAAGCGCCACATGCGTCCGAAGGCACCAAGAACGCCCTTGCGCTCCGGGCGCGCCGCAATGGCATCCGCCGCAGGATTGCCAGAAGCGTTGACCCGGGACGAGCCCCTGCTGCCGGAGTGTTGCCGCGCCGCCGGCCTCCGGCGCGGATGCCGGGTGGGCGTGCTGACCATTACAACTCCTTAGCGGTGAATCCCTGCCCCTCCACAATCCCGCGAACCGCCTCGATGAATGCGGTGCCACGGTGAGCGTAGGAAGGGAACTGGTCCATCGACGCTGCTGCCGGCGCCATGAGAACAGTGTCGCCGTCAACGGCGATACGCAGCGCTTCGGTGACAGCGGCGCGCATTGCCTGAACGCCGTCTGAACTCGAGTGCTGGGACGGCAGCTCGTCTCTACCAGTGTGACCCGCGGCTGGAACTATCACGGGAACATCGGGCGCGTGTCGGCTGAGAGCAGCGGCTAGGTCAGAACTGTCGCGGCCGATAAGGACAGCCGCCTTGAAGCGGGCTGCGTTATCCCTGACCAGGCTGTTGTAGTCGACGCCCTTGGAAAGCCCACCCGCAATCCAGACGACACTGGAGAAGGAGGACAGGGCTGCGTGTGCCGCGTGCGGATTGGTTGCCTTGGAATCGTTGATCCAGAGCACGCCGTCCCGTGCCGCAACAAGCTCGATTCGATGCCCGGACGGCTGGTAGTTACGGATGCCTTCACGCACAGCGGCCGCCGGGACGCCCGCTGCCCGCACCAGGGCCGCCGCTGCCAGGGCGTTGGCAACGAGGTGGCGGGGAACCACTTCCCCGAGGTCCGTCACCGAGGCCAGTTCCGCCGCTGAATCCTTCCGCTGTTCGATATACGCACGATCCACCAGCAGACCGTCTACAACCCCGAGCATGCTGATGGCAGGGGTATTGGTGGTGAAGCCGATCGCCCGGCAGCCTTCCTGGACATCAGCATCCTCCACCATCCGCTCGGTGGCTTCGTCTTCGGCGTTGTACACACAGGCCACGCGGGTGTTCTCGTAGATCATTGCCTTGGCCGCCCGGTAGGCTTCGAATCCTCCGTGCCAGTCCACGTGATCTTCGGCCAGATTCAGGCAGACACTGGCGAGCGGCGCGAGGCTCGAACTCCAGTGCAGCTGGAAACTTGAGAGTTCGACGGCGATCACATCGTAGCCCTGCGGGTCCCGGATGGCGTCGAGCAGCGGCGTGCCGACGTTCCCCGCGGCGATGGCGCGAAGGCCTCCGGCGCGGAGCATCGATTCCGCCAAGGTGACAGTGGTTGTCTTGCCATTGGTTCCGGTGATGGTCAACCACTCAGCGGTGGACCTGCCCCGGCGCACTCGTACGCGCCATGCGAGTTCGACATCACCCCATACCGGGATTCCGGCAGCGGCGGCCGCAGCGAGCAGGGGCTGATCAGGACGCCAACCGGGAGAGGTCACCACCAGTTCGGGCGCTTCGCCGTCCACCTGTGGGAGCGTAGCAGCGGCCTCGGCCCCGAGCAGGACGTCCACTGCCCCGACGATGCGAAGGGTGTCCGCCTTCGCCCTGTTCTCTTCGGAATCCGAGGAGTCGCACACCACAACCCGTGCACCGAGTTCGATCAGCGTGTCAGCGGCAGAGAAACCGGACAGGCCGATCCCCGTTACCACGACGCGTAGCCCTGCCCAGTCAGCGTCCCACGACGTCAGGCTTTCAAGGCGGTCAGAGCTCTCCTGGGCACCTGTACCACTCACAGAAGTACAACCCATTCAGCGTAGAAGATACCGAGCGCGACAGCGACGAACAGTCCGGCAAGGATCCAGAACCGCACAACCACCGTGACTTCCTGCCACCCCTTGAGCTCGAAGTGATGCTGGAGCGGCGCCATTTTGAAGACCCGCTTGCCTCCGGACAGTTTGAAGAAGCCTACCTGGATGATCACGGACAGCGTGATCATGACGAACAGCCCCGCCATGATGACCAGGAGAAGCTGGGTGCGGGAGAGAATAGCGAATCCCGCAATTGCTCCGCCGATCGCGAGCGATCCGGTGTCTCCCATGAAAATTTTGGCCGGTGAGGTGTTCCACCAGAGGAATCCCACCAGAGCTCCGCACATCGCACCGGCGATCAGCGCCAGGTCCAGGGGGTCGCGGACCTCGTAACAGATGTTGGTTGGAACCTCCGGCGATGCGCACCTCTGGTTGAACTGCCAGATGCCCATCAGCATGTAAGCGCCGAAGACAAAGACTGATGCACCGGTGGCCAGTCCGTCCAGGCCGTCCGCCAGGTTCACGCCGTTCGTTGCGGCGGTAATGATGAGAATGGACCACAGAACGAAGAGGATGGCGCCGATAATCGAACCGGCGAATGCCAGGTCGACTGCTGTATCCCTGACGAAGGAGATAGCAGTCGACGCCGGCGTGCGTCCATTCTCATCCGGGAAGTTCAGGGCCAGCACGGCAAACAAAACACCCACCAGGGTTTGCCCTATGATCTTCGCCGGTGCGCTGAGTCCCAGGCTTCGCTGCTTTGAAATCTTGATGTAGTCGTCGAAGAAGCCGACGACTCCCATGCCTACGGTGACCATCAGCAGCAGGAGACCGGACACGGTCGGCCCGTCGGAGCCACCCGCCGCCATCATGATCAGGTGTGTGGCGAAGTAAGCGAGAACAACCGATCCGACGATGACGGCACCGCCCATGGTGGGCGTCCCGCGCTTTGTATGGTGGGCCGTTGGGCCGTCGTCGCGAATGAACTGGCCGTAGCTCTTTCGGACGAGGAGCCTGATGAAAAGTGGTGTGCCGACAAGTGCAAGAAGCAATGCGGAGGCGGAGGCAATCAACAGCGCAATCACAGCGAGGGCCCCCCTTGGTTCATTGGACCGGGTCCATTCAATTCAGCCTGTGATCCCGGGGCTGCTTCTGGCACCGCCGACGAGTTGTCTGACGCCAATGCTAGCCGATCACCCAGATGGCGGAGACCGGCACCATTCGAGGATTTCACGAGGACAAGGTCACCCGGCTGCAGTTCCCGATCGAGGATTTCCTCGGCCTGGGAGACATCTTGAACGAAGACCGCTTCGTCTCCCCATGATCCTTCCAGCACTGCTCCGGTGTGGAGTGCTTTGGCCCCGGACCCGACAACCAGCAGCTTGGAGATATTGAGCCGGACAACCACCCTGCCAAGTGCATCGTGGGCAGTGATGGAGTCCTCGCCCAGCTCGAGCATCTCACCGAGTACTGCCCAGGTGCGACGGCCGCGCCCCAGCTCGGCGAGCGTCGCAAGCGCCGCACGCATCGACTCCGGGTTGGCGTTGTAGGCGTCATTGATCACCGTCACGCCGTCCGGCCTGTCGGTACGCTCCATCCGCCAGCGGCTGACCGCCCGGGCGGTGCACAGTCCGGCAGCGATTCGATCCCCCGGAATCCCGAGGAGGTGGGCAGCGGAAGCGGCCGCGAGGAGGTTGGCGACATGATGCCGTCCGATCAGCAGCGGCCGAACCTCGTGACGACCACCGTCCGGGAGGTGCAGGGTGAAACACGGATTACCTTCGACGGAGAGCGTTACATCCGCAGCACGGACGACACTGCTGCCCGGCTCGTCAAAGGTGGAGTCCTCGGTAAAGAGGACGGTCTGTGCCTGGGTCTGATCAGCCATCGCCAGTACCCGCCGGTCATCACCATTAAGGATGGCCACACCGTTTGAACCAAGGGACCGCGGCAGCTCCCCCTTGGCCTTGGCAATCATGTCGACGCCGCCGAACTCACCCGCGTGCGCGGATCCGACGCACAGGACTATTCCGATGTCCGGCTGCACCATGGAGGCAAGGTACTCGATGTGCCCGACGCCCGTGGCGCCCATCTCAATGACCAGGTAGCGGGTGCCGTACTCGGCGGAGAAAACCGTCAGCGGAACCCCAATCTCACCGTTGTACGAGCCGATGGGGGAAACGGTGGGCCCCTCCTGGCGGAGAAGCTGCGCAAGTACGTCCTTCGTGGTGGTTTTGCCCGCTGAACCCGTGATGCCGATGACCGTCAGTGGTGAGTGCGCACGGAGGCGGCGCACCACCTCTCCGGCGAGCCGGCCCATTGCCTCCACGGCATCGGGCACCACCACAGCGGGGAAGTCAGTGCCGGCGTCGTCCATTACCGGCCGCTCGACAAGGGCCAGGACCGCACCGTTCGCGAAGGCACTGGAGACGAAGTGATGGCCGTCTGTGGACTCACCCGGCTTTGCGATGAAGAGACCACCCGGGCGGCTTTCCCGAGAGTCGGTGGTGGCTGAATGGACAACCAAAGAAGGAGCCCCTTGAGCCGACAGGGAGAGCGTTCCGCCTGTGACTGCCGCGATGTCGGCTGCGCTGAATTCAATCATGACGATCTAGGACTCTATCCTGTTGCCGGAAAGCGCAGAGAATCCGTGCCGTGTCAATGCGGCCGCCAGCTCAACCCGGTCATCGAGTGGAAGATTCACGCCCTTGACCTCCTGCCACACCTCATGGCCACGCCCGGCGACAAGGACCACATCGCCTTGCCGGGCAAGAGCCACCGCTCGATCAATAGCCGCAGCACGCGGGAACACCTCAATGATTTCGCACGACAGGTTCTCGCCGTCCCGTGCAACGCGAGCACCCTCAAGCACGTCCGCACGGATGCTGGCCGCGTCCTCATCATGGGGATCGTCATCCGTGATGATCACGACGTCGGCCCGCCTGGCTGCCGTGGCGCCCATGATCGGGCGCTTCGAGACGTCCCTCTGCCCGGTAGCGCCGAAAACCACGATCACACGGGAGCCGGCGTCCGGCACGCGCACCGAGTCGAGCGTAAGCTCCAACGCGTCGGGATTGTGTGCGAAGTCAACAATGGCAGCAGGACGCTCAGCAATCAGCTGCATGCGGCCGGGTACCTGGGTGGTGAACGGATCGTGCGCGTCCGCAGCCCGCTGGAGCGTATCCGCCTCAACGCCCGAAGCCAGAACCATCACCGCAGCCAGAGCGGCGTTGGCTACGTTGAAGGTGCCGGGGAGGCCGCAGCGAAGCCGCAACTGCTGTCTCTGCGGACCAATGAGTGTGAAGGTATGTCCGAGGCCGGTGCGCTGTATCTCCGAGACGTTCCAATCCGCCTCCGACGCACCGGTCACTGACACCGTAAGCGTCTCGACGCCGGCTTGGTCCGCGATGCGGCGCCCCCAGGGATCGTCGATCAGGACGACGGCGCGGCGGGTCCGGTTCGGCCGGAACAGGGCAGCCTTCGCGGCGAAGTACTCTTCCATGCTTCCGTGGAGATCCAGATGGTCCTGGGTCAGATTGGTGAAGCCCGCAACGTCAAAGTGCACTCCGTCGACACGACGGTACTCAATGGCATGCGAGGAAACCTCCATGGCAGCAGCTTCGATACCCCGCTCCCTCATCAGCGCCAGGATGCCGTGCACCTGCGGAGATTCGGGCGTAGTGAGGATGGACGGGATAACCGTTTCCCCTACCCGGATCTCGATGGTTCCGATCAGTCCGGTACTCCTGCCGAGCGCCGACTCCAGTGCAGTCAGGAAGTAGGTCGTGGTGGTCTTCCCATTGGTGCCGGTCACCCCATAGAGCACGGGACGGCTGCCGGCCGGCTGGCTATTGAAAACGACGGCGGCAAGTGGTCCGACGTAATCCCGCACCGGTGCTGCCCGGTACAGCGGAATCCTCGAGCCGCTCAGCGCCGGCTCGGCGACAGCCACTCCCTGGTCATCCGTGAGCACTGCCGTGGCTCCGGCCGCAACGGCTTGACCGGTGAAGTCAGCCCCATGGCGACCCGTGCCCGGCAGTGCAATGTAGAGGTCGCCGGCACGAACTTCCCGGGAATCAATGGTGACGCCCGTGATCGAAGCGGGCGCACCGCCGTCGTGGGGTCCGGTTACGAGCTGCACGCGGGCGAGCTCCGACGGGAGCTCGGCAAGCACCTCATCCATGGTGCGGGGGACGACGGCGTCCGGACGCATGAGCGCAGCGGACTCTTCATTTGTGGACACGTTGGGGCCTGCTTACGCGGTTCAGTACTTGACCGGGTAAGTCTCGGGCTTACCGGTCGAGGGTGGGATGTTGTTCGAGTTCAGAACATACTTCATGACCTTTTGGAAGGACTCCCCCGGAACCAGATAGTACAGGTCACCCTGAGGCCGCTGAAGGGTGACGACGACAATGTACTGCGGGTCCTCCATCGGGGCCATTCCGGCGTAGGAGAGAGTGTAGCCGTCATAGCCGCCCTGTGGACTGGGCGCTTCAGCGGTACCCGTCTTGGAGCCCACCCGGTACTGCTCGAGTGCTCCAGAAGCTCCGGACCCTTCCACCGTGACGGTTTCCAGCATGGTGTGAAGCTGATCCGCCGTCTCTTGGGACACCACCCTTGTACCCTCTGCCTGCGGAACGACGTGCTCGGTGCCGTCTGCATCGATGTAGGCGTCGATGAGGCGGGGCTGCAGTCGGACGCCGTCGTTGGCGACGGCCTGGTACACCATGGCGGTGTGCAATGCGGTCTGCGCGAGTCCCTGACCGAAGAGGACGGTGTACTGCTGGCGTTCATCCCACGAGTCCGGCGTCGGGAGGATCCCTGCCGTCTCGCCGTTGAGCCCCACATTGAGCGGTTCGCCGATGCCGAACTTTCGCAGCCAGTCATAGCGCTGCTGCTTGCTCAGCTGCTCACCGATCATGACCGTTCCGGTGTTCATGGACTTGGCGAAAATACCGGCCGCTGTGCGCTTTTCCGTCCCGTGCTCGAACGCGTCCTTGAAGGTCTGCCCGTCCACGGTATAGGTGGGCGGTGTTTCGAACCTGCTGGTCGGTTCGATGATCCCCTCCTCCAGCGCGGCAGCCATGGTGATCAGCTTGGTGGTGGAACCCGGCTCAAAGGAGGCGGTGACTGACAGCGGCTTCCAGAACTCAGGAGCAGTCGCCGCATAGTCGTTGGGGTCGGGCGTGGTTGACTCTGCCATCGCTTTGATGGCACCGGTTTTGGCCTCCACAACAACAATATTGCCCCATTCGGCGTTGTAGTCCTCGACCTGCGCGGCAATGGTCTGCTGTGCGAAGTACTGGAGGTCCTGATCGATGGTCAGCCGCACCGATTGGCCATCCTGTGCGGGCACGTCCTCGTTGGTCGCGTATGGAATGCGTATACCGTCGCCGCCGATCTCGAAGGTGCGGCTGCCCGGTGTCCCCGTCAGCTGTTCCTCCTGGGTGAGTTCGATTCCACTCAGGGCGCGTCCGTCACCGCTCATGAACCCGAGAATCGAGCCCGCTACTGCTCCCGATGGGTACGTGCGCAGTGTCGTGGGGTCGGCGTAGACTCCCGGCATCCCGACAGCAAGCACCTGGTTCCTGATGTCGGGCGTCACCGAACGCGCAACGAAGGCAAACTTGGCGTCTCCGAGGATGGAGGACTTGAGCGTGGCGACGTCTTCTCCAAGGATTGTTGAGAGCTCCTCGAACCCCTGCTCCATGGGGATGTCCTCAACCCGCTTACCGGTCTCCCGGTTGTACCGGTCGAAGGTTTCACCGCCGCTGAGCGTCTGGTCAACCACAATATCGAAGCGCTGCACCGTGTGCGCCAGCTCGTTGCCCTCGTCATCAAGGATGCTGCCACGCAGTGCCGGCACCTGCTGGGTAACCAGTCGCTTGTTCAGGCCGACCTGCGCCATTCCGTCGGGGTCGAGGCCCTGGACCTGGAAAAGGCGAACCCCAAGGACCAGCAGCAGAATCAGGACAAAGGCCAGTCCGACCCTGAGCCTTGCGGCTCCGAGCGCGACCCGTAATGTTTCATGTTGGGGGTTGTCGGCTGGTGCCACCGTGATTCCTCGCTGCGTTGGTGTACTGCGGTCTCTTACTGTCCGGGCTTAGTCTGCGCCGGTGCGGGGATTGTCCCGTCGTCGACGGTCGCTTCCGGTGCGGCGGCCGCGTCCGGTACGGCGGGTTCCGCTGGTGCGGACGGTTCCGCCGGCTCATTCGCAGGCGTCGGCGCGGCGGCCTGGCTCGGCACGTTCACGGCAGGTGCCGGCACGAGAACTGGCGGTGCATCCGACTCCTTGGCTGGCTCCGGGCTTCCGGTGACTGCCAACGAATTTACATCAATGGTCCCAAAAGTCGGGGAGGCCACCATGTCGAGTTCGTGCGCCGCTGATGCGAGGTTCTGCGGTGCGCGGAGGTTCTCCAGCTGCTGCGTCAGCGCCTGGTTCCGCTCGGCAAGTGCAACCTCTTCACCGCGCAGCGAGACCAGTTTGTACTGGCTGCTCGAGACGGAGATGTTCAGCATGAGCACCACCACCAGGGCTGCGATCAGCGCGGCCATGGAGAACACAGCGAATGGGACCCGGCCACGCGTGGGTGCGGCCGGGACCACCGAGAGTGGGGTCCGGCGTCGTTCCCGTCCCGGCTGCACCGCGGGACTGGACACTGCCGGGTGCTGCAGCGCGCGGGCGGTGTTTCCGGCTACTGCGCCGGCCGCTGCATGAGCGCTGTGACGCACAGACGGCCTTTGCTGCACTGATTGGCTCATCTCGCGTTCCTGTCTGTTGTGTTGGATCTGGTGCGTTCCACTGCCCTGAGCTTTGCCGATGCGGCGCGCGGGTTGTCAGCGATCTCCTGGTCGGTAGGAGCCTCCGTGCCCTTGGTCAATGTCTTGAGGTAAGGCTTGTGTTCCTCGAGCTCCACCGGGAATCCGACGGGTGCGGACGATCGCGTTCCCGCGGAGAACGCGGCTTTCACGATCTTGTCCTCAAGGGAGTGGTAGGACATCACAACCACTCTTCCCAACACGTCCGTCGATTCGAGTGCGGCAGGAATAGCACGCGTCAGCACGGTGAGCTCTTCGTTGACCTCGATACGCAGAGCCTGGAAGGTCCGCTTCGCCGGATGACCTCCGGTCCTTGCCGCTCCCGCGGGAACCACGGAGCGGATTGCCTCGACCAGCTCGCCCGTCGTGGTGAACGGCTTTGCCTCCCGGGCCGAGACGACTCCGGACGCAATCCGTCCTGCGAACTTCTCCTCGCCCCAGGTACGGATGATGCGTCGCAGCTCTTCCTCGGAGTAGGTGTTGACGACATCCGCGGCGCTCTGCCCGGTGCTCGTGTCCATCCTCATGTCGAGGGGGGCGTCATAGGAGTAGGCGAATCCGCGGTCACGCTCGTCCAGTTGAAGGGACGAGACACCGAGATCGAAGAGCACACCGTGGACCCGTGCGATGCCGAGGTCTTCGAGGACCGAAGGGATTTCGTCGTACACCGCATGGACGAGGTCGGTGCGGTTCCGATACGGTGCCAACCGCTCTCCGGCAAGCCGCAAGGCCTGCCGGTCGCGGTCGATACCCACGAGGTGAAGTTCACTGAACCGCTGAAGCAGTGCCTCGGAGTGACCACCCATGCCGAGGGTCGCATCGACGACGACGGCCCCCTCACCGGCGGCCTCGATCGCGGGAGCGAGGAGATTGATGCACCGATCCAGCAGAACGGGAGTATGCCGCTCCTGAGTGGGACGCTCCTCCCCCATTCACCCGCTCCTTCCTGCTGTCCTGTTCAGGCTGAGCCTGCGTGAATCCGTTGCCGTGGTACTTCAATCAGATCCCCATCCGCTCCGGGCTTCCGCCTGCCTGGCTCCGGGGAAGGTGATCCAGGTAGTCGGCCGGCTGGGCGGCTGGAGGTCTCATCGAAGATCCTCGGTCAACTCGGTCTTGCTGTACTGCTCTGTGTCTCGCTTGTTCGCAGCTGTCAGATAATTCCCGGCAGTGCATCTTCGTCTGTTTCAGAGAAGGCGGTTTCCTTCTCTTCGAGGTAGTCATTCCAGGCGGTCGCATCCCAGATCTCCGCGCGGCTTCCCGCTCCGATCACTGCGAGCTCCCGGTCCAGCCCTGCGTAGGTCCGCAGCATTGGGGGGATGGTTACCCTGCCCTGCTTGTCCGGAACCTCATCCGAGGCACCCGACAGAAATACCCGAATGTAGTCCCTGGACTGACGCGATGAGATTGGCGCCTCACGCATCTGCTCATGGACCTTGACGAACTCCCGCTGGCTAAAAACGTAGATGCAGCGCTCCTGCCCCCGGGTCAGAACCAAACCCTCGCTCAGCTCGTCGCGGAACTTGGCCGGAAGGATCAACCGTCCCTTCTCGTCCAACCGCGGCGAGTGTGTTCCGAGGAACATTCGCCACCGCCCGTCCGTCATGAGAGCCAAGCGCTGCCACTACGCTCTTATAGCCTCCACTTTACTCCACAATCCTCCACAGTCAATGTCCCTCCGAGCGTTTCTCGATTCGTTCGCCCGGGAAATCCGCGTAGCTGTGCGGTATCTGGCGTGTGGTGGAGAGTGGAGGGTAGTTGGGGGGCAACAGGGTCAGCGATTGATCAGTTCCGGGTCGAACCGCATTAAATGCCGCAGGACCAGCCTTTCGGCCGGCCCTGTGGGGGAAAGTGGAGGAAGTGGGTGGTTTAGGGTTGGTCCCGTTTACGCTCGTCCCACTTTTCTTCGAGACTGCTGAGGAAACTGCCACGCGGAGAACTGGAGGCCTTTGCGACTTTACCGGCACCAGGGGCCGCGCCGTCCACCTTCGACCTTGTGGTGGCGTAGTACACGCCGGCACCCATGATGAGGAAACCCGCCACTCCTACCGGGATGAACTGATTCCAGATGCCCAAAAGCAGGACCGCCAAGCCAGCGACGGTCACAAGCGATCCGAGCACGATGCGGCGCGTGGACATCGAGCGACCGGTGTTTGATGCCATGGAGTGGGCGAACTTGGGATCGTCGGCATGAAGCTGTTGTTCCAACTGGTCAAGCAGCCGCTGCTCGTGTTCCGAGAGTGCCATCACTGCCTCCTTGCTACTAATACCGAATCCCTCAAACCCAACAACGAGTTCAGCCGTGAACTGGTTCCCGGCTGCTGCCGCCGCGATGCGCTTCAGCATGCTGATCTGAGTGGGTCAACGCCTAATTGATCCCTACTGCTAAGGATAGTTTGCAATCACCCGAAGGGAAAGCCACAGTCACCCGCCGGCCGGCCCCTGCCCGCCGGTATCCCGGCGTTTTGGCTGCCCGTCGGCAGGGTGCCCGCCCCTCGCGCCGGACGGCGGTTTGAGCAGCCGCGCAGGCAAGACCATCGACGCACCGAATTTGCCGTTCACCTTGTCGAGTACCTGCTCTGCGAGGCGCCAATTGTCATCCTGGCGGTCGATCGTCAGCTGATGTGAAGTGCCCGCAGCGCCTTCGAGCCGCTCCGCCCGGATTCCGATGAGCCGAACGCTCAGCGGGCGCTCACCCAGCGATTCCAGGAGCTGACACGCTGCCGCATATAAGGCATGCGCGCTGTCGGCAGGTTCGGGGAGGCGCCGTGACCGGGTCAGGGTGGAGAAGTCAGCGTAGCGAACCTTCAGTGACACCCCTCCTGTCTGCAGCCCTGCGGAACGAAGGCGCGTGGCTGTGCGGTGCGACAGGCGAAGCAGTTCTGCCCGAAGGAGATCATCGTCATCGACATCGGATGCAAACGTTTCCTCGGCACCGATACTTTTCTCCTGCCTGCTGACGGTTACCGGACGGGGGTCCTGCCCCCAGGCAAGCCGGTGGACATGGGCACCGGTGGCGCCGAGAGTCCGCTGGAGGACCGACGCGGGAGTGCGCGCGACGTCCTCCACGGTCCTGATCCCCAACCGTGCAAGAACCTCCTGGGTTTTGGCGCCGACACCCCAGAGCGCCGACACCGGAAGGGTGTGGAGATATTCCACGGTTCGCGCCGCTGGAATCAGCAGCAGCCCGTCCGGCTTCGCGCGGGTGGAAGCAATTTTCGCGACAAACTTTGTGGAGGCAATACCCACGCTCGCCGTTATTCCAAGTTCCCGGTGGATCATTGTTCGGATCAGCTCGCCGATTGTCCTGGGTGAACCCAGTCGCCGGATCGACCCGGCGACGTCGAGGAAAGCCTCGTCGACGCTCAGCTGTTCCACCATAGGCGTGACTGAGCCGAAGATTTCCATGACGGACGCCGACACCTCGGCATAAAGGTGGTGGTGCGGTTCGAGGACGACGGCATGGGGGCAGAGCCGCAGGGCGTTGACCATGGGCATCGCGGAGCGCACCCCGAACCGCCGTGCTTCGTAGGAGGCCGACAGCACCACCGACCGACCTGACGGCGAGCCGGCGATAACAGCCTTGCCCTGCAGGTCTGGGCGGGAAAGCAACTCCACTGAGACATAGAAGGCGTCCATGTCCACATGGAGGATTGTGCAATCCGCGTCCTCGATTCCCGCGAGGTCGGAACGGACGGGCATGCGAACCATCCTACTGCTGCGCGCCCACGGAATCGGTGGGCGGGATGCACCTGAAGCAGCTTCGCCTGGGAGGGCAGCACCTAGACTGAGCCTATGACTGACGGTATCGCTGCTCTTTCCACTCCCGTGCAGGATGAGCAGGATCGCTTCAGGAAGTCGCTTACCGAAGCTACCTCCCGCTTCCTCTCAGCGCAGCGGTCCATCCTCGAAACGGTGTCGTCCGACAGTGCAGTGCTTGTCGATGCGATAGAACGGTTGGCCTCCGGTGGCAAGAAGATGCGTCCGCTGCTGTGCTACTGGGGCTGGCGAGGCGCCGGAGGCGCAGCGGATGACGACGGCGTCGTTCTGGCGGGCATGTCCCTGGAACTGTTTCAGGCAGCTGCGCTCATTCATGACGACATCATTGACCGCTCGGATCTCAGGCGCGGAGCCCCCAGTGTGCACAAACAGTTCGAGACCCTTCATGACGACGGCGGCTGGCATCTGGATGCCGGACATTTCGGAACCGGCGCTGCGATCCTCGCGGGTGACCTGTGCCTGTCTCTCAGCGAAGAAGCATTCGCTTCGATCACCGCCGCACCTGAGCGAACCGCTGAAGCCCGCGCAATATTCAACAGGATGCGCACGGAAGTCATGGCCGGCCAGTATCTGGATCTCCTGGAAGAGGCAGTCGGGCCTGATCGGCACCCGGATGTTGCAGTTCAGCAGGCACTGAGCATCGTGCGCTTCAAATCCGCCAAATACTCCACGGAGCATCCGCTGTGCATTGGGGGCGCTCTCGCGGGAGCATCGCCGTCGTTGCTTGCCGGCTACTCCGGCTTTGCACTCCCCCTCGGGGAAGCTTTCCAACTGCGGGACGATCTCCTGGGCGTGTATGGCAACCCGGCGCTCACCGGCAAGCCCGCCGGCGATGACCTGCGGGAGGGAAAGCGAACGGTGCTGATTGCCAAGGCGCTGCAGGCTTGCAGCGCAGACCAGGCCAGGACCCTCAATGCCGGCCTTGGCCGAGAAGGCCTGAGCCAGGACGAAGTGCTGGAACTGCAGCGCATCATTGACGCAACAGGTGCCCGCGACGAGGTGGAGGCGTTGATAGCCGAACGTGCCCGCGCCAGCTACAAATCGCTGGAGGCACTCCCCCTCGATCCGCCCTGCAGAGACGCGCTCTCCGTTCTTGCGGAAGCTGCCGTTACGCGAGTGGCCTGAACAGGGCGGCTACCACGCCGAGGATTGCGCACGGCGGCGGATCTCGGTTTTGCGCCCCGCTTTCAGCGCATCGACCGGCCGGCCCGGCAGAGACTCGTCTTCCGTGAAGAGCCAGCGAATGATCTCTTCATCCGAGAACCCTGAGTCGCCGAGTACAACGACCGTCCCCTTGAGGCTTTCCAGGACGTGCCCGTCATCGATAAATTCCGCAGGCACTGAGCGGATTCCACGATCAGTAACGCGAACCGACACCAACGCCCGCTCATTGATGAGTCCATGAACCTTGGTGATGGACAGATCAAGCGCTTCCGCGACATCGGGAAGGGTGAGCCAGCTGCCCACGAGGTTCTCCAGTGTATTCACGCCCTTAAGCGTGCCACGCCTTGCTGCCCTAACTCCACTCAGCAGCTGCAGTCAGGATGGAATCACCGACGCGCCGAAACTGCGCAAATACTGAGACTTTTTGAGCTGTTGTGGTAAACGACCCATGGTGTAGATTCACATAAGTCACACAGGTAACAGTAACAACTTGTGTATCAACTGCACCATGGGGTTCGGGGATTACGGCGGCATCGACTGTTGCTCCCTGCCCTGCCATGCGGCCCAGCCCGCCATTACAGATGAGGACAGACCATGACCGCCCAGCGCCCGTCATCGCCGCTGAACGTGCCAGCCGCCTGCACCACGCCTTTCCGAAACCGTGGAATCGGTATCGCAGTGTCTTCCGCAGCGATACCCGCCGTCGTTCTTTCGTCGCTTGCACTTGCAGCACCGGCAGCCGCCGCGCCGGCCGCAGGCCATAGCGCGTACCAGCCATTGAAGACCATGCCGGCCGCTGCCAGTGCGACCGGCGCCATGATTCCCGCGGCCCTGGTGGCAACGCAGGTACCGCGGATTGTTCCCATGCAGAGCAGCGCCACAACGTACGTGGTCCGTGCGGGAGACACCATCAGCGGCATCGCAGTCCGTCACGGGCTGAGCATGCACGCGGTCCTGAAAGCGAACGGGTTGAAGGTCAACTCCATCATCCACCCCGGCCAGAAGATCAAGCTGGCGGGTTCGTCGGCATCTGAGGCTCCGGTGAAGCAGACTGCTCCGCCCAAGCAGCAGTCCTCCGCAACGTACACAGTGAAGTCCGGCGATACTCTGGGAGCAATCGCTGCCCGCCACGGTGTCAGCCTCTCGTCGGTTCTGACGGCAAATGGGCTGTCGATGACGTCCATCATCCACCCGGGCCAGAAGATCAAGCTCTCGGGTTCATCCGCAACGCCGGCGCCGGCGCCCAAGGCGACAACCCCCAAGCCGTCAGCTCCAAAGCCCGCCGCATCGGCATCCGGAGCAACTTATGTGGTGAAACCAGGTGACACGCTGGGTGCGATCGCTGCCCGCCACAATGTGAGTCTGGGATCCATCCTTTCGGCGAACGGGCTCTCCATGAGCTCGATCATTCATCCTGGCCAGAAAATCAAGCTGACCGGCGGGTCGAGCGTAGCTGTTCAGACAAGTCCGAAGCCCGCAGCACCGAAGCCGTCCGCCCCAACGGCCGGCGGCTCGTACACGATCAAGGCCGGCGATACGCTCGGCGGCATCGCCGGCAGGCATGGAGTCAGCCTCAGCGCGCTGCTCTCCGCCAACAAGTTGAGCGCCACCACCATCATCTACCCCGGAAAGAAGCTCACGATCCCCGGTGGGTCCAAGGCTGCCCCGGAACAGAAGCCGGCGGACCTCGTTCCATCGACCTTCCTCCACTACACCTACCCGGATGCAGTGGTTGCGGAAGCCAATAAGAACAAGCACACGCTGAACGGCCTTCCGGTTCCCTCGCAGGCCCAGATGAAAGCGATTGTCGCTGACACTGCCCGCAAAATGGGCGTAGACCCAAGCCTTGCGCTCGCCTTCTCCTACCAGGAGTCGGGGTTCAATCAGCGGGCTGTCTCACCGGCGAACGCCATCGGTGCCATGCAGGTCATCCCGATGTCCGGCGAATGGGCTTCCGATCTCGTTGGCCGGAAGCTGAATCTGCTGGATCCCTATGACAATGCAACCGCCGGTGTGGCGATCATCAAGGCGCTGATCCGGACCAGCCCCAACCTGGATACAGCGATCGCGTCCTACTACCAGGGCCAGTATTCGGTGAAAACCCACGGCATGTTCGCAGACACCAAGAATTATGTGGCAGCGATCAAGGCGCACCAGAAAAACTTCCGGTAGGCGACCACCGCCCCCTGCGGGTTCAGCGGCCGGCGCCCGACCGACCTGTGTTGGTGCGGGCGCCGGCCGCTGCTTCACTTAGTATCGAAGAGTGCGGGAGCGGCCGAAGGACTCACTGGTAGACACCGTTGTAGACGGGCGCTACCACGTTCGTTCACGGCTGGCGAGCGGCGGCATGTCGACCGTCTACCTTGCCACCGACGAACGGCTGGAACGCGACGTCGCGCTGAAGGTTCTCTATCCGCACCTCGCAGAAGACGAGCGCTTCCTCGAGCGTTTCGAGCGCGAAGCGAAGTCAGCGGCCAGGCTTTCGCACCCGCACGTGGTCGGGGTACTGGACCAGGGCGTGGAAGACGGACCAGGGCAAAGCGTCGCCTACCTCGTAATGGAGTATGTACCGGGCAAGACCCTCCGGGACCTCCTCACCGAACGGGGACGGCTGACGCCCCGCCAGGCTCTCGCGATTCTTGATCCAGTGGTTGAGGGACTGGGAGCGGCACATGATGCCGGGCTCATTCACAGGGATGTCAAGCCGGAGAACGTCCTGCTGTCCGAACGCGGTGGAATCAAGATTGCCGATTTTGGTCTTGCCCGTGCGGTCTCGGCCGCAACCCATACCGGAACGCTGGTGGGCACGGCGGCCTACTTCCCACCGGAGCTGGTGACAGGCGGAGCCGCGGACGCGCGCAGCGACATCTATTCGGCTGGCATCGTCCTGTTCGAGCTCCTCACGGGCAGGCAGCCATACTCCGGTGAAGCGCCCATCCAGGTTGCGTTCCAGCACGTGAACTCGCGGGTTCCCGCGCCCTCCACGATCGTTCCGGGACTGGCAGAGGACCTCGACGAACTGGTGCTTTGGTGCACCGCGGTTGATCCCGAAGAACGCCCTATCGACGGCAATGCCCTCCTCGGCGAGTTGCGGCACATTCGAACCACCCTGAGCGATGACGAGCTCGACCACGGCAGCGACCACCGCGCCGGTTCGGCACCAGGCGGCGAAGAAGCAGCGGCCTCCGACGGCGCCGAACGTACGGAGATCATCGGCGCAGCGCACTCGTCCACAGACGTAGCGGGATCGCATCCATATCCAACGGAGGTCATCGGCGCTCCGGGCTCTCCGACAACTGTGCTGGGAAACAGTTCCCACCACACCACAGTCCTGGGCTCCACGCCGGTTGCAGGATCCATGCCGCAGCGGCAGCTGGATTCAGCCGCACGAGAGAAGCTCGCTGCGAGGGACTTCAAGACCTACCGCAAAGAGCAGGCACGGGCCGTACAGCGCCCGGAAAAGACCCTGCGGCCAGGCAATGCACGGCGCAGGAATGCCTTTCTCATTCTCTTGCTCGCACTGCTCGCAGCGCTGGCGGCAATAGCCGGCTGGTTCTTCGGTGTGGGTCCGGGCGCGCTGGTGGCCGTTCCCGATGTTTCCAGCCGCTCAGTAAGCGCAGCGCAGGCATTGCTGGCCCAGGCCGGCCTATCCTCGAGCGCGGAGCCGTCCTATTCTGATTCCGTCGCGGAGGGCCTTGTGATCGCCAGCGAGCCGGAGGCAACCGCTACGGTGAGGCCCTGGGAGGAGATTCAGCTCCTGGTGTCGCTGGGACCGGAACTTTTCGCGATTCCGGAGGTCGTCGGTCTCGCTGAGGCAACAGCGGCGGCCACACTGGTCGCCGCCGGTTTCGAAGTAGGAGAAGTGACGCCGCAGTTCAGTGACACCGTTGCCGACGGCGCGGTGATCGCGACTACTCCAGCAGCAGGTGAACAGGTTCCCGCGGGCACCCCCGTGAGCCTGACGGTTTCACGGGGACCGGAGCCGGTCTCGGTTCCTTCCGTTGTGGGCCTGCCGGAGGAAGAAGCGGTCAGCATCCTGGCGGGCGCCGGGCTGACCCCGCTAATCGAGCCCGCGCCGGTCAATGACATCAAAGTACCGGCCGGATCCGTCCTGGTACAGACACCGGCAGAGGGGCAGCTGCCTCCGGGCGGGTCAGTGACGCTGACTCTCTCCGACGGCCCGCGCATCATTGCTGTTCCCGACGTATTCTCCGAACGTGAGGCGGAAGCCATCGCCGCACTGGAGGAGGCCGGGTTCACGGTCAAGGTGAACTACGCCTTCGGCCGCCCGGTGCTGGGCCTCGTTGCCGGCCAGGACCTCACGGGCGAGCATCCCGAAGGATCAACGGTCACCATTACCGTGACGTGAGATCGAAGCACCGGCGAAGGTAGCTGCGCCGGTTAGCGTCGGGACAGCGCCCCGGCCACAAGGAAAGCCATCTCGAGGGACTGCATGTGATTCAGGCGTGGATCACACACGGACTCATAGCGGTCGAGGAACGCTTCCTGATCGATCGGGTCCGCTCCGCCGAGGCACTCCGCGACGTCATCACCGGTCATCTCAACGTGAAGGCCGCCCGGGAAGGTGCCGAGTTCGTTGTGTACCTCAAAGAAACCGCGCACCTCATCCATGACATCGTCGAAATTGCGGGTCTTGTACCCGTTGGGGGAAGTGACCGTGTTGCCGTGCATTGGATCAGTTACCCAGAGGACCTTGGCGCCGGAATCAGTCACCTTTGACACGAGGTTGGGCAGCTTCTCGCGGATATTCTTGGCGCCCATCCGGGTGATAAACGTGAGGCGGCCCGGCTCCCTGTTGGGGTCCAGCTTGTCAATGAGTGCCAACGCATCATCCGGCGACGTACCGGGGCCAAGCTTCACCCCAATCGGGTTGCGTACGCGTGACAGGAAATCAATGTGAGCGCCGTCGATATCCCTCGTTCGCTCGCCGATCCACAGGAAGTGTGCCGACGTGTCATAAGGCAGGCCTGTGCGTGAGTCGGTGCGGGTCAATGCGCGCTCATACTCAAGCAGCAGGGCCTCATGGCTGGCGAAGAACTCGACGCGGGTCAAGGCATCAAAATCGGCGCCGCAGGCTTCCATGAAGCGGACGGCGCGGTCAATTTCGCGCGCCAGCGATTCGTACCGCGAGTGGGCCGGATTGGCAGTGAAGCCCTTATTCCAGTGGTGGACGAGACGGAGGTCTGCAAATCCGCCCTGGGTGAAGGCGCGAATCAGATTGAGCGTCGATGCGGAGGTGTGGTACGCCCGCACCATCCGGGAGGCGTCATGACCACGGCTCTCCGGTGTGAAGTCATACCCGTTCACCATGTCCCCGCGGTATGCCGGTAGGGTCACGCCTTCGCGGGTTTCATCGTTCGATGAACGCGGCTTCGCGAACTGGCCGGCCATGCGTCCCATCTTGATGACAGGAAGCGAGGCACCGTACGTGAGGACTACGGCCATCTGGAGGATGGTCTTTACACGAGCGCTGATTCTGTCTGCGGTGGCGCCCTCGAAAGTCTCCGCGCAATCGCCCCCCTGCAGGAGGAACGCCTTACCCTGGGCAGCGGCGGCGAGCCGCTCACGCAACACATCCACCTCACCTGCGAAAACAAGCGGCGGCAGCGTGGAGAGCTCGTCGAGAGAAGACCGGTGAACGGTGGAGTCCTGCCAGCTGGGCTGCTGGGAGATCGCCAGCTCCCGCCAGATATCCAGCCCATGATCGGGTGCTGCTGAACGGGAAGCGGAGGTAACGGTTGTTTCGGTCACTACTTAAGCCTAATGGCTATACCCGATGCCGGCGGACTCCCCTGTCATGCGGCAGCGCCCGTCCCGTCACATAGCCCGGCTGCTGGAATCGCCCTCGTGCCTTTTCCGTGTTCGCCGGGGTGCGGCAGGAGGGTCCGGCGTCTCATCAGAGGCCTCGCCAGGGTCATGTCCGATGGTTCGTACTTCACCGGGCAACGGACCTTCGGTACTTGGCGGCAAGGAGGTGTCCGACGACGGCTGAAATACGTCTGCCGGAGCAGAGCCTTCCAGCCGGACGGCGGCCTGACGGGACGGATCCGCGATCCGCTCCGCCTTCTTGCTGGTCTTCCTGCCTGCCGTCTTCGCGCTGGCGAGACGCTCCTTGACGCTGCTGGCGTAGACGTCGACATACTCCTGACCGGAGAGCCGCATGAGCGCATACATGATTTCATCGGTCACGGAACGTTGAATGAAGCGGTCCTCGCCCATCCCTGCATAGCGCCGGAAGTCCATCGGCTCCCCGACGATGATGCCCACACGGCGAATATTCGGGATCCGTCTTCCGATGGGCTGCACCTTGTCCGTACCGATCATGGCAACCGGAATGACCGGTACCCCGGTTGCGAGGATCAGCTTGGCAACGCCGGTCTTTCCGCGGTAAAGCCTGCCGTCCGGGCTACGCGTTCCCTCGGGATAGATACCCAGCAACGCACCGGACTTCAGGATTTCTTCTCCTGCCGACAGCGACGTGGCGGACGCGGCGCCCCCGGAACGATCCATCGGCAGCTGGTTTGTCAGCCGAAAAAACGCAGCGGTCAGCTTTCCTTTCAGGCCCTTGCCTGTGAAGTACTCGGATTTAGCCAGAAACACCACAGGACGCGGCACTGCAAGTGGAAGGAAGATCGAATCCGAGAAAGATAGGTGGTTGCTCACGATGACAGCTGCACCGGTTGCCGGAATGTTATCCAGTCCCTTGACCCATGGCCTGAACAAGAGATTCACAAGTGGACCAATAAAGATCCTCTTCATGATCCAGTAGAACACTCTGCCAGCCTTCCTGCGTGGATGTTCCGATTACCTGGGAACAGGCAAAACCATGCCTTCCGCAAACGGGTTCTTGGAACACTACTCTACGGGCGGACAGTGTGCGGGACGTCACTGGCAGTCCGCGGAACGCGATGACACCATTGGAATCATGACGGCCGACCCCACTCTCGCAGCGTTCTCCTCGAACGGTTCAGGAAATAACGCACGTATTGGGGTTCTTCTGAGCCATGGCTTCACCGGCTCGCCGGCGAGCGTGGCTGGCTGGGCCCGGTATCTGGCTGATTACGGCTTTGCCGTGCGGCTCCCGTTGCTGGCCGGGCACGGCACCACCTGGCAGGAGCTCGCAAGGACACCCTGGGAGCGCTGGTACGAGGGGATCGACACGGCGTATCAGGATCTGGCTCAAAATACTGACGCGGTGGTCGTGGCAGGACTGTCGATGGGTGGTGCCCTCGCTCTGCGGTTGGCGGCGCTGGAACCGGTGGCTGGCGTCGTCGTCGTAAATCCCGGCCTCACCATGGGCGATCCGCGCGCCCGTTACGCCGGCGTACTGAAGTACCTGCTCCGGTCGGTCCCCTCGATCGGCAATGACATCCGGAAGGAGGGCATGGACGAACGGGCGTATCCCCGTACGCCGGTCGCTGCAGTCCACCAGCTTGCGCAGCTTTTTCGCGACACCACCGACCGGCTCCCCCAGGTCACCGCACCCACGCTGGTCTTCCGGTCCAATGTGGACAGGATTGTGCCGGAAAGCAGCCTGGAAGTTCTACAAAGGCGCATTGGGAGCGCACACTTGGAAGTAATACGGTTGGAGAACAGCTACCACGTGGCCACCATGGACCACGACCAGGAGCTCATCTTCGAGCGCTCCGCAGCATTCATCGAGCACGTGACAGCAGGTACCACCGCATGAGTCCCCGAGCACAGGACCCTAACGAATCCACTGACGACGCCGTCTGGCAGGACCTCGTCGCGCGGTTGGAAGAAAGCCCCAGCAGTGAACTTCCCGAACGTCAGGCATCAGGACCTGCACCCACCGCCGAGGAGCGCGTTCGGGCGATCTTCGACAACCAGCCTGCACCGGCGCCGCCCGGCCCCCGGGATTACTCGGCATCCGAACATGAGGATGACGGCACCTACCAGCCGCCCGAACCTCCGGCCCTCGGCGTGGGAGATCCCCTCGTGGTGCTGGCCTGGCTGTGCGCGGTGGGCGGCCCAGTAGCGCTCATGCTGATTGCAATGTTCTGGCGGTCAGTCTCCACCACCGTGATGCTGGGAATCGTCGGGATCTTCATTGCGAGCGTGACGTTCCTGATTTTCCGCCTTCCGAAAACCCGTGATTACGACGACGACGGCGCGGAGGTCTAACTTGCCGCCGGCGGCTTAGCGCCGCTCACGGAAACGTCCCGACGGCGCATTTCCGTAAGCCCTGCCCAACAATGCTCGGTATCTGATCCGTGAGAGGTCCGCGGCGCCGACGAGGCCGGCATCCGGACCCAGCGCTGCTGAGGTGATCATGGCGGCGGGACGGAAGCCGCGTCCGGTCAGATTACGTTCGAAGGTTCGCCGCGCCGGGTCAATGAGGAGCTGCCCGGCGGCGCCGAGTCCGCCACCGATGACAAAGGTCCCCGGGTCCAGGGCGGCACCGAGATTCGCGAGGCCAAGGCCAAGCCACTGACCGACGTCGTCAATCAACTCCCGGCACACCGGGTCGCCACGAAGCGCCAGGCGTGTGACCACTGCTCCGGTGATGGCGTCGATGTTGCCATTCACCTCCCGCAGCAGCGTTTGCGCCACCGGTGAATTGGCGGACGCCAGCTCGCGGGCTTCCCTGCCCAGGGCGTTGCCCGAGGCGTACTGCTCCCAGCAACCACGGTTTCCACACTCGCAGCGATGCCCGTTCGGCACGATGATTTGGTGGCCGAACTCCCCCGCCACGCCGTGGCGTCCGCGCTCAAGCACACCGCCCATGATCATTGCGCCGCCTATTCCGGTGCCCAGCGTGATGAGGACGAGCCGCGGTTCCCCACGCCCTGCACCGAAACGCCATTCGGCCCAGGCGGCGGCGTCGGCATCATTGAGCACGGTGACGCGCCGCCGCAGCGCCTTCTCCAGGTTGGCTCTCAATGGTTCGTTGCGCCAGGCAAGGTGCGGGCTGAACAGGACCGTCCCGTTGTCGAGGTCCATCCACCCGGCGGCGCCGATCCCGACTGACCGGATGCGGCGACCGCTTCCAAGCTCCCGCACCAGGTCAGCGATGACTCTTTCCACTGCACGCGGATCCTGGCCGGGAGTTTCCCTGCGGGCAGAGGCCACGATGGTGCCGTCCGGATCCACGACCCCGGCTGCAACCTTGGTCCCGCCGATGTCGATGCCGA
The DNA here is from genome assembly GCF_029455255.1 of Arthrobacter vasquezii. NCBI lineage: Bacteria > Bacillati > Actinomycetota > Actinomycetes > Micrococcales > Micrococcaceae > Arthrobacter > Arthrobacter vasquezii. Next base: position 76,772 of record NZ_JAROKN010000008.1, read on the forward strand.
TGGCAAGACCCCGTGCACGCAACGGGCGCGCCGCGTAACGGGAGCCGGCAACCGGCGATCCAAGGGGTTGGCGGCTTCCGCCGCCGAAACGGTTTCCGCCTGCCGTGGGACGCTCTTCTCGTTCCGCCTGCATGGGTACCGGCCTCCCGCCGTCGTTCTGGGACTGCACCGCGTTGCTGACTGCGGTTCACCGTTACCGTTTTGTACATTACTGGAGAGTAAGAGCTCCCGGGAAAAGCTATAGGCTAGGGCCACTCACAGGATGTGATGAAGATCAAAGGAGATTCCCGTGCGCGAATTCAGCGTTCCGGTCAAGGTGAAGGTCCCTCGGGACAACAACACTACGCACCTCGTGGTGAAGCAGGCGGAGAAACAGAGCAATCCTGCCCTTTTTGCCACGAAGGACGCCTCAGGGCAATGGTCCGATATCCGCGCAACGGACTTCCTTTCCGATGTTCGCAGGATCGCCAAGGGCCTGATGGCGTCAGGTGTGGAAGCGGGCGACCGCGTCGCGATCATGGCGCGTACCCGGTATGAGTGGGCTCTGGTTGATTTTGCCGTCTGGTTCGCGGGGGCTGTCTCCGTGCCTGTGTATGAAACGTCGTCGCCGTCGCAGGTCGCTTGGATCCTTGGTGATTCCGGTGCAGTCGCTGCTTTCGTGGAGTCTGGCCGCCACGAGAACGTGGTGCGTCAGGCAGTTGCCTCGGAGAACCTGGAGGGGTTCCGCGATGTGTGGCAGTTTGACGGCGGCGGGCTCGATACCCTCAGGGAAGCCGGGGCGGCCATTGATGATGCAGCGCTTGAGGAGCGGCGCCTGATCGCGGGTCTCGACGATGTAGCGACCATCATCTACACGTCCGGGACAACCGGAAAGCCCAAGGGGTGCGAACTGACGCACGGCAACTTCGTTGAGTTGTCGGAGAACGCGGCGGCGGCACTGCCCGAAGTTGCACACGAGGGCGCGCAGACCATCATGTTTCTGCCCCTCGCGCACGTCTTCGCCCGGTTCATCTCGGTGCTCTGCGTTGCCGCCGGCGCCACCGTTGCGCACACACCGGACATCAAGAACCTGCTTCCGGACCTGCAAAGCTACAAGCCGACCTTCATTCTGGCTGTACCGCGCGTGTTCGAGAAGGTCTACAACAACTCCATGCTGAAGGCCGAGGACAACGGCAAGGGCAAGATTTTCCATGCCGGCGTCGATGTCGCGATCGCCTGGTCGAAAGCCGACCAGGCGGGCAAGGTGGGCCTCGGCCTGAAGGTCAAGCACGCCATCTTCGACAAGCTGCTCTATGGCAAAATCCGGACCGCTATGGGCGGCAGGGTCCAGCATGCTGTGTCAGGCGGCGCGCCGCTGGGCGACCGGCTCGGCCACTTCTTCCATGGCATCGGGCTGATGGTGCTCGAGGGGTACGGGCTGACTGAAACCACGGCGCCCATCTCAGTCAGCACGCCGCAGAAGATCAAGATCGGCACGGTGGGTGCGCCGCTGCCGGGCAACGCAGTCAGGATCGCGGACGACGGTGAAATCCTCACCAAGGGCGTCTGCGTCCTGAAAGGCTATTTCAAGCGTCCCGATCTCACGGAGGAAGCCTTCACCGACGGCTGGTTCCACACCGGCGACATTGGGCAACTCGACGAGGACGGTTTCCTGAGCATCACGGGGCGCAAGAAGGAAATTATTGTGACGGCCAGCGGCAAGAACGTCGTCCCGGCACAGCTGGAGGACACCATCCGCGCCAACGCGCTCGTGTCCCAGTGTGTTGTTGTGGGAGATCAGAGGCCGTTCATCTCCGCTTTGATAACCCTCGATGAGGAAGCTTTGCCCGGATGGCTTGAGCGTCACGACCTTCCTGCCGGAACCACGATGGCTGAAGCGGCGAATCATCCCGCGGTCCGCGCAGAAATCCAGGCGCTCGTGGATTCCGCAAATGAGTCGGTCAGCCAGGCGGAGGCGATCAAGGTATTCCGCATCGTTGAGCACGACTTCACAGAGGCAAGCGGTCATCTCACGCCGTCGATGAAGATCAAGCGCGCGCAGGTGCTCAAGGACTACTCCACGGTGGTTGAGGAAATCTACGCGCAGCAGCGCATGCAGCAGGCGTAGGTTCTCAGGTGGAGGGCGCCTTCAGCGAAAGCAGGGCGTTCTCCACCACCTCGGTCAGCGCAGGGTGAATCCAGTACTGGCCGCGGGCCATGGTGAACGCGTCCAGGCCGAAGTGCATTGCCTGAATGATCGGCTGGATCAGGTTCGAGGCTTCATGTCCCATGATGTGTGCGCCGAGGATGATGCCGCTGTCTTCCTCCGCGAGCACCTTCACGATGCCCGTGGTGTCTTCCATCGCCCACCCGTAGGCGGTTGACCCGTACTGCTGGACGGCCACCGCAACGCGTGAACCAGTTCGCTCCGCGCGTTCCAGTGCCTGCTCTTCGGTAAGACCCACGGTCGCGATCTGTGGCCTGGTGAAGACGGCTGCGGGCACATAACGGTGATCGCTGGTATGCAGGGCCTCCGGATGAAGCAGGTTGTGGGATACCACCCGCGCCTCATGGTTAGCGACGTGCTTGAGCTGGAAGGGGCTTGAGATGTCCCCGAGTGCCCAGACTCCGGGTACGGGCTTGCCGTCCCTCAGCACTCGCTGGAACGGGTCAACCGCAATCCGGCCGTCTTCGGTTTCGTCGAAACCGACCGCCGCTGCACCCACCCGGTCGCTGTTCGGCGTGCGTCCGGTCGCGACGAGCACGACGTCGGCTTCCACAGACAGAGCGGTTCCGTCAGGTCCAGTGACGTTAGCGGTGACCGATCCGTCGGCGTTGGCGTCCACTCTGTCGACCTGGTGTCGGGTAAGAACCTTCCACTGCGCCAGTGCCTTCTCCGTGAAACGTTCGGAAATGGTGTCGTCGAGGGAGCGCAGCATGTGTCCCGACCGCACCGCAAGGGTGACGTCGGTGCCGAGGGCAGAGAAGATGTGCGCGAACTCGGCTGCAATGTACCCGCCACCGATAATCAGCATCCTTCGTGGCTGTTCCTCCAGCCGCATGACGGTGTCCGAGGTGTGGACCTGTGGCAGGTCCAGTCCTGGAATGTCCGGAATCACTGCCCGCGAGCCTGCCGCGACGACCACCTGATCAGCAGTGATCTCGGTGCCGGCGTTCGTTCTCAGAGAGTGGTCGCCGGTGAAACGTAAGTCTTCCTCGTACAGGTCAACATGCTGCAGTTCATCGGCCCGGTAGACACGCCCTGCGTCGGAGATGCTGTCGATGCGGGTGAAAATCCGGTCCCGCAGGTCTGTCCAGCGTGTTCCGGTGTGCTGCAGGTCCACTCCGAGGCGGCCGGCCTCGTCAGCTGCACGGGCCAGCTCCGCCGGGTAGACGAACATCTTGGTCGGGATGCAGCCCACGTTCAGGCAGGTTCCGCCGAAAGTCCCGCCTTCGATGATCGCGATTCTTTTGTCATCCCACTCAGGCGTGATGATGGTGTTGCCGGAGCCGGACCCGATAATCGCGAGGTCGTAGTGGGTCACGGGTCAGTGCAGCTGATCTACAACAAGCGCGGCGAGCTCAACCACTGCATCCCTGGTGCGGGTCTGCAGTTTGGAAAGCTCCACGCGGGAGCCCTCGGCGAGATGGCGGTCATACGGGATGCGCACAACAGTGCCGACACGGGAACGGAAGTGTTCCTCGATCTCGTTGACGTTGACCTCCGTGCGGTTCCCGGAGGACATGTTGACCACCACGATTGCCTTGGCCACCAAATCATGCCGGCCGTGCGCTTCAAGCCAGGACAGCGTTTCGGACGCAAGGCGCGCCTCGTCGACGCTGCCGCCTGAAACGAGGACGACGGCGTCGGCTTTCTCGAGGGTCCCCTTCATAACCGAGTGCACCATACCGGTGCCGGAGTCAGTGAGGACGATCGAGTAGTACCGTCCGAGGATGTCCGTCACCGCGCGGTAATCAGCGTCATCGAACGCCTGGGCAACAGCGGGATCGGTGTCGGAGGCGAGCACGTGAAGGCGCGAGCCGTCCCGTGCAACATAACTGGACAGCTGTGCGAAGGAATCGACCATGAACCGGTTCTGCACCAGTTGGCGCGCGGTGAAGTCGGCTTTGCCCGGCGACCGGTCGGAGAGCGTGCCGCGGTCCGGGTTGGCGTCCATGGCAATGATCCGGTCCTCGCGGATTTCTGCCAGAGCCATTCCGAGCAGGGTAGTCACTGTTGTCTTCCCGACGCCGCCCTTGCGGGAAAGCACCGGGACGTACCGGGTCCGCTCCCCCAACCGGACGCTCACCCGGTGCTCAAGCGCACGGCGGATGCGCACGGCGTCCGAATCGCCGAGGTTCAGGTAGCCGAAGGTCGCCTTGTACAGCCAGTACCGCCATCCGCTGATGGGGGCACGCTGCTGTGACGTCAGCAGCCTGTCTGCCGTGAGCGACGACGCCGGCTCCGGACCCTCTTCCCTGTTCCGCCGCGCGCTGCGGTCAGGGGATGCGGGGGTAACAGCCTGAGGGACAGCGGGTAGTTCGCTGCCACGTCCGCCTGACGGCTGCCAACCGGTCAACTCCTCATCCTCGGAGAGCCGGATGTTGCTGTCGGCCAGGGTGAGCTCGGAAGGATCGGTCGGATGTTGTCCCGGGCGCTGCCCATCCGTGGCGGGGGTGATCCCGATGTGCGGCAGGCGGTCCGGCAGCGGCGCCTGGACCACAGCAGGACCGCCCAGATCAGCGCCATCCGGTGAAGCGGCGTCGTCCTCAGAGCTCAGCGTGTACTCCCCGGCCGCTTCCGGTGCTGGGTGTTGCGACTCATCCGAGCCCGCCTGCTCGTCTGACTGTGCCGTGCCGGCGCCGCCGGTAGCCGTCTCGCCAGCGGACTGGTCTCCATTCATTACGGCCTCATCCGACTCCTGCGGCACGCCGACCCCGTCCTTGGACCGCTCTGCCGGCTTCTTCTCGTTCGCCATAATTCCTCACGCTCGCATAACACCCGCAGCGGGACACCACAGGTGGATTCTGCATCACCTTAGCGCAGGCACCTTTCAGGAGGGATCGATGACCAGGAGGAGGTCGCCGCCTTGTACCTGTTCGATGGCGCCGATAGCGAGCCGTTTGACGGTTCCGCCGACGGTGGTGGTGATGCCTGCTTCCATCTTCATTGCTTCAATGGTTGCGACAGTGTCACCTGCCTGGACGGTGTCACCTTCAGCCACGCTGACTGTGACGGCGCCCGCGAACGGTGCGGCGACGTGACCGGGCTGGGCAGGGTCGGCTTTCTCGGCGGCCTTGACGTCACTGTGGACACTGCGGTCGCGTACGACGACGGGGCGCATCTGCCCGTTGAGGGTGCACATCACGGTCCGCATGCCCTTCTCGTCCGGTTCAGAGACTGCCTCGAGGGTGGCGATGAGGCGGACACCCTTCTCGAGTTCGATGACGTGCTCGCTGCCCTGCTGCAACCCAAAGAGGTAATCGCGGGTGTCCAGGACGGACACGTCTCCAAAGGTATCCCGAGTGGTCTGGAAGTCCTTCGTGGGCCCTGCGAACAACAACCGGTTCAACGTGGCGCGGCGGGTCGCCGAGTCCCCCTCCAGTGCCTGCTGGTCTTCGGCGGCCAGGTCCGCGTCGCGGACCTTGATGGTGCGTCCCTGCAGGGCCTTGGTGCGGAACGGTTCAGGCCAGCCTCCGGGCGGGTCGCCGAGTTCACCGCTGAGGAACCCGATCACGGAATCCGGGATGTCGTAGCTTTGCGGGTTCTCCTCGAACGCGGCAGGGTCCACGTTCGAGCCCACGAGCTGCAGGGCGAGGTCCCCGACGACCTTGGAGGACGGGGTGACCTTCACCAGCCGGCCGAGCATCCGGTCCGCCGCCGTGTACATGTCCTCGACGGCTTCGAACCGCTCACCCAGACCCAGGGCAATGGCCTGCTGGCGGAGGTTGGAGAGCTGACCGCCAGGAATCTCGTGCCGGTAGACACGGCCCGTCGGCCCGGGCAGCCCGGACTCGAACGGGGCGTACACCCGCCGCACTGCTTCCCAGTACGGCTCCAGGGAGCTCACAGCCTCCAGCGACATGCCGGTGTCACGTTCGGTGTGCGCGAGGGCTGCGACCAGGGCGGAGGCAGAGGGCTGGCTGGTGGTTCCGGCCAATGAAGCGCTGGCGACATCGACGGCGTCGACCCCGGCGTTGGAAGCCGCCAGCAGGGTGGCCAACTGACCACCCGCGGTGTCATGGGTGTGCAGGTGGACCGGCAGGTCGAACCGCTCACGCAGCGCGGTGACAAGCTTCGCCGCCGCCGCCGGGCGCAGCAGCCCCGCCATGTCCTTGATTGCAAGGATGTGCGCACCGGCGTCGACGATGCGCTGCGCAAGGTCGAGGTAGTAATCCAGGGTATAGAGCTTTTCCTCCGGATCGAGCATGTCCGAGGTGTAGCACAGGGCCACCTCGGCGACGGCGGTTCCGGTATCCCGGACAGCGCGGATCGCCGGTTCCATCTGCGAAACATCGTTCAGGGCATCGAAGATCCGGAAGATATCGATACCCGTCGCTGCGGCTTCCTGCACGAACGCTTCGGTGACCGCTTCCGGGTACGGGGTATAGCCGACCGTGTTGCGGCCACGCAACAGCATCTGCAGACACACGTTGGGCATCTCAGCGCGCAGCGCAGCGAGCCGCTCCCACGGGTCCTCGCCCAGGAAGCGCAGCGCGACATCATAGGTAGCCCCGCCCCACGCCTCAACAGAGAGCAGTTCCGGCATCTTCGCCGAGACCGCCGCACCTGCCGCGGCAAGGTCACGGGTACGGACCCGGGTCGCCAACAGGGATTGGTGAGCATCCCGGAACGTGGTGTCAGTGACCGCCAACGCCGTCTGCGCGCGCAACTCCGCAGCGAAACCCTCCGGACCCAATTCCTGCAGCCGCTGCCGGCTTCCCGGACGCTTCGCCGTGTCCTGCTCCGGCTCGGTGATTTGCGGTAGCTTCTCGGCCGGGTCAAGCTCAACCGTGAGTTCCCCGTTGGGCTTATTCACGGTGACATCAGCGAGCCAGTTCAGCAGTTTCGTGCCACGGTCAGCGGAGACCCGGGCCGTGAGCAGTTCGGGGCGCTCATCGATAAACGAGGTGGCGACGTTACCGGCGATGAAGTCCGGATCCTCCAGCACCGCCTGCAGGAATGAGATGTTCGTCGACACTCCACGCACCCTGAACTCCGCCAGCGCGCGGCGTGCCCTGCGGACCGCGGACTCATAGTCCCGGCCGCGGCAGGTGAGCTTCACCAACATCGAGTCGAAGTGCGGGCTGATCTCAGCGCCCGCATAGACCGTGCCACCATCCAGGCGCACACCCGCGCCGCCGGCCGACCGGTACGCGGTGATCTTCCCGACATCCGGGCGGAACCCGTTCGCCGGGTCCTCCGTGGTGATCCGGGACTGCAGGGCAGCACCCCGAAGCCGCACTGAATCCTGCGACAGGCCAAGATCCGCCAGCGTCTCCCCCGCTGCTATGCGTAGCTGTGACTGGACGAGGTCGACGTCGGTGACTTCCTCCGTCACCGTGTGCTCCACCTGGATACGCGGGTTCATCTCAATGAAGACGTGCTGCCCGGCGCGCTCACCGACCGTGTCCACGAGGAACTCCACCGTTCCCGCGTTCACGTAATTCAAGGCCTTCGCGAACGCGACCGCGTCACGGTACAGCGCCTGACGGATGTTCTCATCAAGGTTCGGTGCCGGAGCGATCTCAATCACCTTCTGGTGACGGCGCTGCAGGGAACAATCCCGCTCAAACAGGTGCATCACGTTGCCCTCGGCGTCGGCGAGGATCTGAACCTCAATATGCCGCGGGCGCAGGACCGCCTGCTCAAGGAACATGGTCGGGTCACCGAACGCGGAGTCTGCCTCGCGCATCGCCGCCTCAAGTGCTTCGCGCAGGTCCTCCCGTTTGTCCACCCGGCGCATACCGCGCCCACCGCCACCGGCGACCGCCTTGGCGAAGATCGGGAAACCAATCTCATCCGCCGCCGCGACCAGCTCCTCAAGGTCCGAGCTCGGCTTCGAGGACTTCAGGACCGGGATACCAGCCTGACGGGCTGCTTCCAACGCACGGACCTTGTTGCCGGCCAGCTCCAGCACATCAGCCGGCGGGCCGACGAAGGTGATCCCGGCGTCGGCCGCTGCGCGTGCCAGATTCGGGTTCTCCGAAAGGAAACCATAGCCAGGATAGATTGCGTCGCAGCCCGCCTCCTTGGCTACCCGAACGATCTCATCGACGTCCAGATACGCGCGAACCGGATGGCCTTCCTCACCGATCAGGTACGCCTCATCGGCCTTCTGCCGGTGGATCGAGTTGCGGTCCTCCTGCGGGAAAACCGCTACCGTCTTGGCGCCGGTTTCAAAACCCGCCCGGAACGCACGAATGGCGATTTCGCCTCGGTTGGCTACCAGAATCTTCGAGAACATTGCTCTCCTGTGCTCTTGCGGGTTCGATGGAACGACAACTTAGCGTCCCCAGCCTACATTTGGTCTTTCTGGTCACAGTAATCTGCGTTCACGAGCCGGTAACTTCTTGTCGCGCCCCACCGTAGAGCCGAGTTCGTCGGAACTATCGGTCCACCTATGATGAATAGGTGTGCGGGCACCATAGATCCTGCGATCCGGGCATCTCAACGTTAGGTATTGGTTCAACAAGTGCAAGTAGTGAGCATCAGCAGCCTCAAAGGTGGGGTCGGCAAGACCTCGGTCACCCTTGGACTCGCATCGGCGGCGATGTCCGCTGGAATCCCCACACTTGTTGTTGATCTCGATCCCCACGCGGACGCCACCACCGGACTGGGTGTTCAAGCCGGCGACCAGACTGACATCGGCCGTCTGCTGAAGAATGCACGTCGGGGAGATCTTGCAGCCAATGTGGCGCCAAGCGGTTGGGTGAGTAACGCCGTCAAGCGCGGCTCGAACGGCACGGCTCCCGTCCTCGATGTCGCGATCGGCTCTGCGTACTCTGGCATTTACGACCGCCCCGACTTGGGAAAGCGCGACTTACGCCGCCTGTCGATGCTGCTGGAACGGGTCGAGGATTACCGCCTTGTCCTGATTGACTGCCCACCTTCGCTGAACGGCCTCACGCGCATGGCCTGGACTGCGAGCAACAGGGTTCTGCTTGTTGCCGAGCCCGGACTGTTCTCCGTTGCCGGCACTGAACGGACCATGCGGGCCATTGAACTTTTCAAGAACGAGTTTGCACCGAACCTCACACCCGCAGGGATAGTGGCCAACCGGGTGCGCACCGGTTCCAATGAGCACACCTTCCGGTTGAACGAGATGAAGCAGATGTTCGGCGACCTCCTGCTCAGCCCAACCATCGCAGAACAGGCCAACTGGCAGCAGATCCAGGGCGCGGCGCACGCGGTGCACCACTGGCCGGGTGAATCGGCCAAGCAGGCCGCCGGGTACTTCGATGATTTGCTCCGTGCGCTGCTCGATTCCGGCCGTATGCGCAATCGCGTGGCGCGCCGCTAAAGCACGGCCTGCGATCTATTCAATCCTGACGCAGGACACAAAAATGCCCCGCTCGGGGCGGGGCACAATGCACACTTCCGGTCAGCTGATTTTGCGGGCTTCCCGTCGCTTGCTCAACTCGTCATCCGGGAAGTTCTGGTCGGCTGCGTGCTCGCTGGGTAGCGCTGCGAGACTGCCTTCAACTTCCCGCCATACACGCCCGACGGCGATGCCGAAGACTCCCTGCCCGCCCTGGACAAGATCAATCACTTCGTCTGCAGACGTGCACTCATATACGCTCGCGCCGTCACTCATCAATGTGATCTGCGCAAGATCCTCGACGCCGCGCTCCCGCAGGTGCTCAACGGCGCTGCGAATTTGCTGAAGTGAAACTCCGGTGTCCAACAGACGTTTAACAACCTTGAGCACCAGGATGTCCCGGAAACCGTAGAGCCGCTGGGATCCAGATCCCTTGGCGCCCCGGACCGCCGGTTCAACCAGGCCGGTGCGCGCCCAGTAATCGAGCTGGCGATAAGTGATGCCTGCGGCTTTGCAGGCTGTGGGGCCGCGGTAACCCGCGTCTTCATCCAACACAGGGAGGTCTTCGGTGAAGAGCAGGCCCTGTGCGCTGGCAGGTATCGCAGTACCCGTAGCGGCCGCGTTGGCACCCGTACCGGCGTCGCCTTTCGGACTCACGTGTTGCCTCCTCGTTCTGGTTCCCGGGGGGAAGTGGCGCAAGCCGAGGTCCACAGGGGTTTATTGAGTGTTGCCCTGAGTTTACAGCTAGTGCAATGGGAACTGTATGCTTCGACGTTAGATCTCCGGGTGCCCGAGGTCAAAGATGCCGTACATAACAATCCAACCGTGTCGTTTTTGCTTACTTCTCAAAGTCTTCGGGTTCGACGTCGGCCAGGAACTCGCGGAACTGTTTCAATTCACGCTCAGCGTTAGCCTGGCCTTCGGGGGAAGCCGCCTCGCCGTCGTCGTCGTCAGCTTCTGCGATCTCCACCCCGGTGTCCTCCATGACCTGTGGGGCACAGTAGATCGGGCATGGCACACGCAGTGCGATTGCTATGGCATCTGACGCACGGGAACTGACAGTGGTTCCGTCCTCAAACACCACCTCAGCGTGGAACACCGTATCCTCAACCCGAACGATCCGGACCTCAGTTACGGTGTGGTTCAGTGCTGCCACCATGCTGACCAGGAGATCATGAGTCATGGGCCGCGGCGGAACAATGCCCTGCTGGACGAAGGCGATTGCACTGGCCTCAGGCGCACCGATCCAGATGGGGATGTGGCGCGTGCCTGCGGATTCCTTGAGCAGCACGAGGGGCTGATTGGACGGCAGCTCGATGCGAACGCCCACAACATCCATCTCGATCATGTCTGCCTCCTAATTTTCCATCCGCGCAATCTGACCCTGGACGAGGGCGCTGTGGAGGTTCAGACACAGCTCACTGATTTCGCGAGCGGTTTCTGCAGCCCGGGCCTTGGATGCAACGTCCCGGCGGGAGGCGACCGGGGCGACGACGCTCTCAACAAGACCGAGTTCACGGTCCGCTGCAGCACGGAAAGGACGAAGGTGCCGCGGCTCGATTCCGTGGGACTCCAACTGGACGCACGCACGAGTGATCTTCAGCGCGTGTTCATCGAAACGGCCCTCCACCTCGGCGATGAGACCGAACGCCATGAGGTCCCGAACCAGTTCCGGGCGTGCACCTGCCTCCGCGGCCAGGGTTTCCCGCGTGAGCCGGCGAGCGTGCGATCCGAGCTCGCGGGCTAGCTGCTCCGAGACCATCCGCGGCGCGAGAGTGAGACCGCCGGGCAGGTTCTCGGGGCGCTCTCCCCGGTCCACCGCGTCGAGGTAGTCCTTGATGACTTTAAGCGGCAGGTACTGATCGCGTTGGAGGGCCAGGACAAAACGCAACCGCTCGACGTCGACAGGCGTATATTTCCGATAGCCCGCACGGGTGCGCTGAGGAGTGATTAGGCCTTTTTCCTCCAGGAACCGAATCTTGGAGGCACTGATGTGCGGGAAGTCCCCGGCCAGCTCAGTGAGGACCTCCCCGATATTCAGTACGTTCCCGCTGACACGCTCCGGGGCTACACCCACGGGTCGCCGGGACGGCTGGGAGGAGGGCATGAAAGTCCCTAGACCTGACCCTGCGGCTGCGACACGCTCCCGGCAGCATAGAAAGTGAGGCGGAACTTGCCGATCTGCACTTCGTGACCGTTGCGCAGCACCACGCTGTCTACGCGATCATTGTTGACATAGGTGCCGTTGAGGCTGCGGGAGTCAACAACCCGGAAGCCCTCTGCTTCACGGCGAAATTCAGCATGCTTGCGAGAAACCGTGACGTCATCGAGGAAAATATCAGCGTTCGGGTGGCGTCCGGCCGTCGTGACATCTTCGTCCAAAAGGAAACGAGCACCGGCATTCGGTCCGGTGTGTGCTATCAGCAGTGCCGATCCGGCCGGGAGGGCGGCAACGGCCGCGAGTTCCTCGCGAGTGAGCCGCGGTTCCACCGACGTGGAGGTCTGCGGCGGCAGTCCTATTGTGGTGGTTTCAGGTGAAGGCACATGCGATCCCGAAGCGTCCTGTGCGGCTGCGTTGTTCTCGCCTACCATTGAAAATTTCCTTCCCCAAAACTCGTGGCCAACCGGTTACCCGGCTGGCCACCATCTGTTTGCCTGAGCCGGTAACCCTAGCCTACCTGCTGTGAGTATTCCGACGAACTGAGAAGCTCCTTGACCACCGAGCTGTCCTCCACCTTGATTTCAAGCAGCCAACCGTCGCCGTATGGATCGGTGTTGATCAGGGCAGGCTCGCCGTCGAGCGCTTCGTTACGGTTGACGACCTCGCCGGTGAGCGGGGCGTAAATGTCGCTGACACTCTTGGTGGATTCAACTTCACCGATGACATCGGATGAACCTACTTTGGAGCCGGCCTCCGGCATCTGGACATAAACGACGTCGCCGAGCGCATCCTGGGCGAAGTCGGTGATGCCGACACGAACAACGCCATTGTTGTCGGGGGCTGTGACCCATTCGTGTTCAGCCGTGTAGTAAAGGTCTTCGGGAATGTTGCTCATTGTCGGCCTTTCGTGGGCACCGGACGGATGATTCCTGGCATGCGGTAAATAAGCGGCGGCCCCTTCTCTTCCGATCGGGGGCCTTAGGAACGAGTATAGGCACAGTGCCCATGCCGTGCGTCACCTCTTTCGGAACGTTCAATTCCAGCGTCACCGCGCTGCACATATGCCGTGTCCATGGAAATTCAGATCTCGATGAGACAGGATCGATCCATGACTGACCTGCCCTTCCCGATTCAGCCGATGCTCGCTAAAGCCGTGGACGCTGTCCCGGAGCCAGACAGCGTTCCCGGCGGACTCAGCTACGAACCGAAGTGGGACGGCTTCCGCGCGGTTATCCATGTGGAGGACGGGAAGTGTGAAATCGGCAGCCGCGGGTCCAAGACGCTCACCCGGTACTTTCCCGAGCTCGTAGAGGCACTGCTCGAGAACCTACCTGAGCGGTGCGTGGTCGACGGAGAGATTGTTGTCCGCCGCGGTGAACCTGGAGCTGAGCGCCTCGACTGGGAAGCTCTGTCGCAGCGGATCCACCCAGCCGACAGCAGGGTCCGCCTGCTCGCCAAGGAGACACCGGCGTCGTTCATTGCCTTTGATCTGCTCGGTCTTGACGAACACAATCTGTTGGATGTCCCTTTCTCAGAGCGCCGAAAGGCGTTGGAGGGAATTGCTGAAATGTTTTCCGAACCGGTGCACCTCTCACAGGTGACCGACGAGGTCGAGCTCGCTCGGCGTTGGCTGGTCGAGTTCGAGGGTGCCGGGCTGGACGGTGTGGTCGCCAAGCCGCTGGCGGCTGCCTACGAGCCGAATAAACGCCGCATGCTCAAGGTCAAGCACAAGCGCACTGCCGACGTCGTTGTACTTGGCTACCGCGTACACAAAAGCGGTCAGGGTGTTGGTTCGCTTCTTTTGGGCCTGTACGACGACGGCGGTGAGTTGCGTAATGTCGGCGGCGCCTCCGCATTCTCCGACAAGCGACGGTTGGAACTGATTGACGAGCTTGAGCCCGATGTCATCCGGGATGAGGACGGCGCGATTGTTCGCGGTGAGACGGACCGGAGCCGGTTCGCTTCCGCGAAGGATGTTTCGTATGTCCGCTTGCATCCGCGACGGGTCATGGAGGTGCGGTACGACCAGATGGAGGGCGACCGGTTCCGGCACACGGTGCAATTTGATCGGTGGCGCCCGGACAGGGAAGCGCGGTCCTGTACGTTCGAGCAGCTGGAAATTCCGGCGGCATACGACCTCAGCGAGGTGCTCGCCTAGGCGTCGTTACCCCTGTGTGTGGATAACTGCTGGCGTGTCAACCGACTCTGGTTAGGATGGTTGGCAGCTTACTTCATCACAGGTTCGGGGAATTTATGAATCAGTCTCGCCTGGCGTGTGCCCTTGCCGGCGCCGCCCTTTCAGTTCTTGTTCTCGCCGGGTGCTCAGGTGTTGATCCCGGCGCAGCTCAGACGCCGTCGGAATCTCCATCGGCGTCAGCAGTACCTTCGGCGTCTGAGGCACCATCAGCCACGCCCACGCCGACGCCGTCTCCCGCTTCCGCAGCCGGGCCCGCCGTGAACATTCCGGTTCCGGAAAAGCCGGCCCTTGCGGACGAGAATACGGTGGAGGGGCTGGAGGCGTTTACGGAGTGGTGGTTTGAGCTGCTGAACTACGCATACGCGACGAACGATCTCGAGCCGCTGAATGCGGTGACGGATGAAGGTTGCACTTCTTGCGACAACATCGAGGAGTCCATTGCGAGTGTGTACGTGGACGGCGGTTGGCTACGAGGAGGTGACGTCAATCTGGAGACCTTCAAATCCGAATTCGTGCCTAACACCTCAGGTTCCATCTCCTCGTTCGCCTTCGTAACACAGGACTCTGCCACTTACTACGACTCTTCAGGTGAGGTGATTCGGGAGGGAGACCCTTACAGCGAGCCAACGGCACGGCAAACGGTGGCAGTGTTCGCTGAGGGTTCCTGGCTGATGCTCGATCTTGGCACGCCGGGCGCATAGCGATGAGACGAATCGCAGCTACCGTTTCGAGCGTCCTTATACTCACCGCTTCGAGTCTTCTATTTTCACCGAATGCGTGGTCAACTCTGGACGCTGGTCCCGACGTCGGTTTCCTCCCTGATACTGGCGTCGGCATAGGAAACTTCTCGCAAGGGAATGAAGATGCATCTGGCAATGACACTGGCAGTGCAGAAGCGCCAAGAAGCGAAGCACCAGTAGCGCTGCCCGACCCCTATGTGACTTATACATACGAGCGTGTGTGTCTGCAGGGTGTAGAAAGTTTCCTTAGCCCTGCAGATTGCGTGACCATTGACGCTGAATGCGATTCTGAACCCGACGGTGCCATGGTCGAGTGGATTGCTATCGACAGCTCCACGACTCCCCCGACGGAGACTTCAACCGGGAACACAACCTGCCTCTATCCAGGCTCGCCTGCGCCAGAGCCGCCGAACGGCGGAGAGGTGGCGGAACCGGCGGTAGTCATCACTCTCGAGGACTTCCAGAGTCAGCCGATCATCGCCGCTGCCGTAATTTCAGAGCCGAACAACTTCGGGCTACTGGGCGGACACAACAACTTCTGGGCGGACGTTGAAGAACAAGAGTTTGCCTTCGAAACCCTCGGCGACCAGGTGCGGATCCGTGCCTGGCCGGTGGCCTACGACTGGAACTATGGCGACGGCACTACCCGGACCACCCAAACCGCCGGGAACGCCGTCCCCGAGTCGGACTGGCTCTTGGTGGAAACACCCACCAGTCATGCCTACGGCGAGACCGGGGACTACAACCTGGTCCTCACTACCCGCTTCAATGGGGACTATTCGGTCAATGGCGGGCCATGGATTCCTATCGCGGGACAAGCCGCGGTTCAATCAGACCCGCACCTGATCAGTATCTGGCGCTCGGATAACCGGCTTGTGGACGGCACCTGCGCAGAAAACCCGTCAGCGTGGGGGTGTTAGCCAGACCTATTTGTCTTTCTTCGCCCGGCTTGGCTGAACCCTTGGGGGCTCCCCCGGCATCTTGGGGTAATCGGGCGGAAACGGCAGCTCCCCGAGACCGGAATCCAGATCCCGTTGCCACCATTCGAGCAGCGTGTCGATAGTCCCTGGCTTCTCGTGGAAGTCGGCCCACGGGTCACCGACCGTACGCAGCCGATCCGGCACCGTCAGGATCGTGAAGTCCTTGGGGTGTATCCTCTCAAGCTCTTCCCACGTTATGGGACAGGAAACCGGAGCGTGTGAGAGCGCCCGCGGGCTATATGCACCTGCGATAGTGCGGTCCCGGTTCGCTTGATTGAAGTCGACGAATATCCGCTCGCCCCGCTCCTCCTTCCACCAGGAGGTGGTCACCTGCTCAGGCATACGCCGCTCAAGTTCACGGGCAGCAGCAATCACCGCATGCCGTACATCAAGGAACTCCCGCACGGGCTCAATAGGCGCGTACACGTGGATCCCCCTGTTACCCGACGTCTTCAAAAATGCGTTGAGCCCGGCCTCCTGCAGCACTTTCCGCAGCTCCATCGCAGCCGGCACGGCGTCGTCGAAATCGGTGCCGGGTTGAGGATCCAAGTCGATGCGCAGCTGGTCTGGGTTGTCCGAGTTGTCGGCACGGGACGGCCACGGGTGAAATACGACGGTATTCATCTGGGCTGCCCACACCGCTGCCGCCGGCTCATCTATCACCAGCTGCGGGTGGGACCGCGCACTCGGATACTCGACCTTCACGGAGCGGATATAGTCCGGTGCACCCTTCGGCGGGTTCTTCGAGAAGAACTGGTCACCATCGATGTTGTCCCCAAAACGCTGCAGCGCGAGCGGACGGTCTCCATTGGCCGCAATGAAGGCATCGCCTACATCGATGAGGTACTTCGCCAGATCAAGCTTCGTCAGTCCGAGTGCCGGCCACATGACACGGCTGGGACTCGAGATGCGTACTTCGCGGGTGCCGTGCGGCCCATCAACGGATAAGACTGTCGCCTCGGATGCCATGCGTCCAACATACTCTGCAGGACCACGAACGCACCCGACGCGGCACGCCGCAGATCGAGCATGCCGCAGATCGAGCATGTCGAAAGGGTCACGTAGGGAGGACCACACCAATCGGCTCGCGCTTCTCGGCCTGGAACTTGTCTTCGGTACGCCCAGCAGCCCAATATCCGGACAACGAGAGCTGGTCTTTGGACAATCCGCGATCCTTGAGGAAGACGTCCCGCAGCGCCTTCATGGATTCCCGCTCGCCGTGCGCGAAGACTTGTACGCGTCCAGTCGGCCACTGATATCCGGTGACCGCAGCGGCGAGTAGCGACTTCGTCCTGTCATCACGCGCGTCACGGTGAACCCAAACGATCTCTACACCGGACGGTTTCGAGAGCTCGAGGACGTCGTCGTTTCCGCCGCACTCAAGGAAAGCAACGCCCACAGCCTCCTCCGGCAGGTACTCAAGGGCCGCGGCAATGGCAGGCAGCGCTGACTCATCACCGGCAAATAGGTGCCAGTCGGCATTCGCGTCAGGAGCGTAGGCTCCACCCGGGCCCATCAATGCGATCGGGTCTCCTTGCTTTGCTTGGGCCGCCCAGGGACCGGCCAAGCCCTCATCACCGTGAACGACAAAATCGATGTCGATGGTCCGGTCAATCGAATTGACCTGCCGAACCGTGTAGGTACGGGTGACCGGAACGTCCTCGGGCGGCAGCTGTTCACGAAGCGCAGCGAGATCGTAGGGCGGCTCAAGTCCGAGTTCCGGCTTCGCGAACAAGAGCTTCACATAGCTGTCAGTGACGTCCTTGCGCTGAAACTGGTCGAATGCAGGTCCACCAAGTGTCACCCGCACCATGTGAGGGGTCAGCCAGGAAGCACTCACGACATCAAAAATAAGCTGCGGCCGCGCCGGCTTTGCCTTCTTCGGGACATTATTCACACATCCAACTTCTCACGCCCGGACACGTTCCACTGAATCTTCACGGGCTCGAAGCGTGCCGGGCCCAAGGGCATAGGGTCAGAAAGTGATCGCCCATCCCCAGGAAGGAACGCCGGGTGCCGTTTGTACTCTCCCGCTTGATTCGCCGACTTGGCCGCTCCCGCATCTGGGTGGCGCCGGGTCTCATTATCCTTACAGTGTTCCTGACCAGTTGGCCGCTCATGGCATGGGCAGAGCCATCCAGCAACACCATCACGTCACCAGAGAACTACTGGTGGTGGTTCATGGTTACGGCTTCCACTGTCGGTTACGGCGATTTCTTTCCCACTACAGTCGGCGGGCACCTTGTTGGCGTCTACGTCATCATCGGCGGCATCGTTACCCTGACCACGCTATTCACCCGCATCGCAACCGCGATCGAAAACGCGAAAGGACGGCGCATGAAGGGTCAGTCAGACCTCGATATGTCGGACCACCTGGTGATTGTCGGCTACACGCCCGGCCGCACCGAACGGCTGGTGCAGGAGATCCTGGCAGACAGCGCTGACCCAGTGGCGCTATGCACCTGGGAAGACGTCGCCGAAAACCCCATGTCGGACCACGCCAACCTCGGCTTTGTCCGCGGTGACCTCGCCGAAGAAGGCGTGCTGAAGCGTGCCGGGGTCCATCGCGCAACGCGGATCCTCATCGACGCTCGGGATGATAATGAAGCGCTGACCATCACTGTGGCTGCCACGCACGTAAACCCCGACGCGCACATCGTTGTCACGTTGCGGGATATGAGCCGCGCCCGCAACTTCTCCTACGTGGACGACGACGTCCGCTGCGTCCAGTGGCACTCACCGCGTCTCGCTATCGAAGAACTCCAAGACCCGGGTATTGCAATTGTCTACGCGGACCTGATGTCCCATGGGGGCAGGAATACCTACAGCACAACGCTGCCTGACACGCTGTCGACCATGAACTTCGGCCAGGTGCAGGAAGCATTGGGGCGAAAGTTCACTACGACGGTGCTTGCAGTTCAACACGAAGGAGCCGTCATCAATCCCGGATGGGACTCGCCGCTGCCTGCCGGCTCAGTTCTCTATTACGTAGGCGAACGCAGGCTCTCAGCGCAGGAAATCACCGGCGCCATGTCCAGGTAGCGGGGAGCGGAAACTCCGCCCCGAAGGACGCCCGGGGAAGGAAAAAGGTCCCGGAAACCGTAAGTTTCCGGGACCTCGCTGTCGGGATGACAGGATTTGAACCTGCGACCCCCTGACCCCCAGTCAGGTGCGCTACCAAGCTGCGCCACATCCCGATTGGCGCGGACATACGGTCCGAACCACCTCAAGAATCCTATCCTATCGCTGCCCTGACCAGCGAACCGGTGCAGGGCGACGATGCATCTACTTCTTGCGTCCGCGCTTCTCCCGAACGCGCATCGAAACCTCGATCGGCGTCCCCTCGAAACCGAACGTCTCACGCAGGCGGCGCGTGATGAACCGGCGGTATCCCGGGTCGAGGAATCCGGTGGTGAAGAGGACAAAACGCGGAGGACGCGATGAGGCCTGCGTCCCAAACAGGATGCGCGGCTGCTTTCCACCGCGCACCGGGTGCGGATGGGCTGCAACGAGCTCACCAAGGAACGCGTTCAGTTTGCCGGTGGGGATGCGCTTGTCCCAGGACTCGAGCGCCCGATCAAGTGCAGGTACAAGACGGTCCTTGTGCCAGCCGGTCATCGCGGAAAGATTGACGCGTGGCGCCCACTCCACGTGCGCCAGGTCCTGCTCGATCTCGCGCTCCAGGTAGCGGCGGCGTTCGTCGTCGAGCAGGTCCCACTTGTTGAACGCGAGCACCAGCGCACGGCCGGATTCAATGGTCAGATTGAGGATCCGCACATCCTGCTCACTGAGCACCTCATCAACCGCGAGGAGGACGACGGCGACCTCCGCCTTCTCCAGCGCGGACTGAGTGCGCAGCGACGCATAGAAATCGGCGCCCTGCGCCATATGCTGGCGTCGGCGGATGCCCGCAGTATCGACGAAGCGCCACACACGGCCACCGAGCTCGATCATCTCGTCCACGGGATCGCGCGTGGTGCCGGCCAACGGGTCAACGACAACCCGCTCGGTACCTGCCAACTTGTTCAGCAGTGAGGACTTGCCGACGTTCGGACGCCCGATCAGCGCAACCCGGCGCGGGCCGCCGGAACGCTCCAGTCCGCCGTGCTCGGAAAACTCCGGCATGAGCTCAACAGCCCTGTCCAGCATGTCCGCCGTACCGCGGCCGTGCAACGCGGACACCGGCATCGGCTCGCCGAAGCCAAGCGACCAGAGCGCTGCGGCATCGGCCTCATTCTGGATGTCGTCGACCTTATTGGCGACCAGGATGACCGGCCTCTTCTTGCGCCGCAGCATCCGCACGATCGCCTCGTCGGTGGCGGTAGCCCCGACCGTTGCATCCACAACAAGCAGCACGGCATCGGCGAGGTCGACGGCGGCCTCAGCCTGGTCGGCGACGCGAGCGTGAATACCGCGCGCATCATGTTCCCAACCGCCGGTGTCCACCAGCGTGAAGTCGTTGCCGTTCCAGGTGGCCGAGTACATCACGCGGTCACGCGTGACACCCGGAGTGTCCTCCACGACTGCCTCGCGGCGTCCGAGGATGCGGTTAACGAGCGTCGACTTGCCGACGTTGGGACGCCCGACGATCGCAAGGACCGGATCCAGCCGGACCGGGGCGTCGTCGTCGTAATCGCCCAACTCCTGCGCGAGGAGGGCTGCGTCCTCCTCGTCCAGCTCATAGTCCTCCAGACCGGCGCGCAGCGATTCAGCACGACGCTCAGCCTCCGCATCATCCAGGGCGTGGATGTGTTCGGCTACGGAGTCCTCGCCCGTGGGCTCGTACTCTTCCTCAAGTCCGGTCTGGTTCTCGCTCATATTTCGCGATCCTTCGTTTTATTGGTGGGCGACAGTGCGAACGACGTCGAGCACCGCCGCCACTGTCTGCTCAAAATCCAGGTCCGATGAGTCAACGGTAACTACACCGTTTGCGGCCTGCTGAAAATTCACCACTGAGGAGTCCTTTGCGTCACGCGCAAGGACCTGCTGCTTCAGTTGCTCGACTGTCTGGGTACCGCCGAGTTGATCCCCGCGTCGCCGAAGCCGCGCCTCCTCGCTGGCGGTCAGCAGGATGCGTACTTCCGCGTCAGGGGCGACGACGGTGGTGATGTCCCTGCCTTCTGCCACGATGCGGTGGTGGGAGTCGGCAATGATCTGGCGCTGCCGGCGGATCAGTTCGCTGCGCGCACCGAGGGTGGTCGCGACGGCGCTGACGGCCTGCGAAACCTGCGGTTCGCGGATGGCGTCCGTGACGTCGATTCCGCTGATCAATACTGACTCGGTATCCGGCCGGGTACTGATGGACAGATCGAGTTCACGGGAGGCTCGTTCCACCGCGCCGGCGTCGGAGAAATCGACGCCCTTCTCGAGGCAGTGAAGTGTCACCGCACGGTACATTGCGCCGGTGTCGAGGTAGGCCGCGTGAAGCCGTCGGGCAGTTTCCCGGCTGACGCTGGACTTGCCCGAACCGGACGGCCCGTCGATGGCCACGACAAGTGATTTGCCCAATCGGAAGTGGGCGAGAGATGCAGTCACTGGACCACCTTCCAACCGCGGTTCGTCAGGAAATCGGTGAGCTCGTGCCGCTTGCCGGGCAGTACGGAGACCTCGGCCATGCCCACCTGCCGCTCAGGTGAATGTTCCAGGCGGAGGTCCTCAAGGTTGATTCCGGTTTCCCCGATGTCGGTGAGCAACCGCGCGATCTGCCCCGGAACGTCATCGACCAGCACGGTAAGCCGGGCAAAGGCTTCCGGCGGTGTGCCGTGCTTGCCTGGAATACGTGCCTGGCCGATGTTTCCTTCGGCCATCAGCTGTGCCATGTCCAGGCGGGCGCCCTCCCCCGCCGGATTTTCGAGCGTCCTGATCAGCCGGTTCAGGTCCTCGCGCACCCCGTAGAGAATCTCCACGAGCCGGCCGGCATTCGCCGACAGGATCTGGACCCACAGCCGGGGGTCGCTCGCGGCGATACGCGTCACGTCCCGGAGCCCGTTCCCGGCGAGGGACAGCGCGTGTGCGGGCGTGTCCTGCAGCCGGCTCGCCAGGAGGGACGACAACACCTGCGGCAGATGTGAAATAACCGCAACTGACTGGTCATGTTCCTCGGCGGACATCCGCGATACGACTGCGCCCAGGTCGATAGCCAGGGCCTCGGCCGTGCGTACCGCTTCCGGCGCACTGCGCTGGGATGCGCAGATCACCCACGGCATGGACGTGAAAAGCTCAGCGCGGGCCGCTACCGGCCCGGATTTTTCGCGCCCCGCCATCGGGTGGGTGCCTACATAGCGTGAGAGGGCGTCGTCGTCGGCTGCTTCCAGAACCGGCTTCAGCACCGCATCCTTGACACTTGCAATATCGACGACGACGGCGGCCGGATAGGCTGCCAGCGCATCAATCACGAGCGCACCGGTGACGTCAGGCGGCGCTGCAACAACCACGAGTTCCGGCGCGAATGCGGCATCAGCCGGCTCAAGCGGCCGGCCGGCTCCGATGTCCTGCGCCACCGCCTGGGTGGACGGGGAGATGTCCGACAGGACAACATCGATTCCCCGCGCGCGCAGACCGAGCCCGATACTGGTGCCGAGCAACCCGGTGCCGACGATAAGCACGGGCCCCGACAGGTGTGTGCCTCCGTTTGTTACGGTCATCGGCTACATCTCCACAGCGGCCAGGAGGTGCCCAACTTCCTGACGGCCGAGAACGCGGATGCTGCCCTGACGCTGGTCGCCGACGCGAATTGGACCGAACTGGGTGCGGACCAGACGCTCGACCGGGTGCCCGATGGCATCGAACAAGCGGCGCACCACGCGGTTGCGGCCCGAGTGGAGAACGACCTCCACGAGCACGTGTCCAGGAGTGGAATCGACAAGCCTGAAGGAATCGACCCGGGCGATGCCGTCCTCCAGCTCGATGCCTTCCTTCATCTGGGCGCCGATGCCGTGGGCCATGGGGCCACGGACCTGCACCAGGTAGGTCTTGGGCACCTCGAACGACGGATGCGTCAGGCGGTTGGTCAGCTCTCCGTCGTTGGTCAGCAGCAGCAGGCCTTCGGTTGCGACGTCGAGGCGGCCGATGTGAAAGAGACGCTCGCCCTTGCGGTTCTTCAGGAAGTCGCTGATGCAGGGGCGGCCTTCGGGGTCTTCCATAGTGGAAACGACACCCTTGGGCTTGTTGAAGGCGTAGTACATCATGGTCTCGTTGAGCTGAAGACGGAGGCCATCGACGTGGATCGCTGCGGTCGATGCATCGACGCGCACGCCGAGGTCCGTCACTATGGTGCCGTCAACCTCGACGCGGCCGTCACGGATCATGTCCTCGCACACCCGGCGGGAGGCGACGCCGGCGGACGCCATGATCTTCTGCAGGCGGACGCCGTCGGGATTGTGCACATCGAGCCGGTCGACGGGCGGAGCCTTGGGGCGGCGGGGGCGGTGCACTGCGCCGAGATTGCGGCCGAACCGCTCCTTGCCAAAGGGCGCTGACCCGGCGGAAGCACCACGCTGACCGCTGCGCGCTGCTTTCGGAGCGCCCTTGCCTGCGCCGCCACTCTTGGGAGCACCGGCACCCTTGTAACCGCCTGCGCCCGCACTCTTCGGAGCACCGGCACCCTTGTAACCGCCTGCGCTCTTGCCAGCACCGGCTCCTTTGTAACCGCCTGCGCCCGCACTCTTGGGAGCACCGGTGCGTTTGGGGCCGTCGTACTCCCTGCCTGCGCGTGCGGGCTTCGCGTCACCGGCGTCCCTGGCGGGCTTGCCCCCGGAATCGGAGGCAGGATTACGGCCGTCGCGGTTCCTTCCGGATCCGGAGCGGGGCGCCTGTGTCATTGAAAGTCCTTAGCTGTTGTACGTCAGTACGTGGTGTGATCGAAGTCCTGCAGGTTTTCCAGTCCGGGCAGGTGCGGAGAAAGCTTGGGCAGATCGGCAACGGTGCCAATACCCAATCTTTCCAGAAAAAGCGGTGTTGTTCCGTAGAGCACCGCGCCGGTCTCCGGATCGGTAGCAACATCGGCGACAAGTCCACGTTGAACAAGGGTGCGGACCACGGAGTCCACATTCACCCCGCGGATTGCCGACACCCGCGAGCGTGAGACCGGTTGCCGGTAGGCGATGACGGCGAGGGTTTCCAGAGCTGCCTGCGAAAGCCGCGCACTCTGTCCGTCGAGAACAAACCGTCCGACGACGGCAGCGAACTCGCTGCGCGTATAGAACCGCCACCCGCCGGCGACATTTCGGAGCTCAATACCCCGACGCCGCGTTGGTCCGGGTTCCGGGCCCTGACCAGTATAGCCGTCATACTCGGCCATCAATTCCGCGAGCGCTTCCTGCACCTGCTGGACAGGAACTTCCAGCGCTGTGGCCAACTGCATCTCGGTCACCGGTTCCTCAACGACAAGGAGCACGGCCTCGACTGCGGCCGGCACTCCGCCGGATAAAGAGGCGACGTCAGTCACCGACCCCTCGCCCGGCTCACCGCGAGTGCCGTCAGGTGTTTCAGTTCGCTCGCTCACGGACTCCTCCTTCTGCGTTCTCATCCACAACCGGCGACACGTCCTGATCGTATTCCTCGCTGATGCGCTCCGCTGACCAGTCCCGCTCCCCCGCCGACCACCGGACAGTCAGCTCCCCCAGCGGCGCGGCCTGGTCCATGGTGATGACCATGTCCCGGAACATTTCCAGCAGGGCAAGAAAACGGGCGACGACGACAACAAGTGAGTCCGCGTCTGCCGTGAGCTGGCGGAAGGACAGGACTCCCTGCTCCCGCAGGCGGTGCCCGATGATGTCGGCTTGCTCGCGGACGCTTACTGCCGGAGCGTGGAGGTGACCAATGCCCACTTCGGTAGGCGCCGGTTCGCGGGGCTCCAGCGCTTTCGCGGCGATCGCGGCAAAGTCCGACGGCGACATTCGCCAGGTGAGCTCGGGCATCATTGCGGCGAGCTGCGGTTCAAGCGCTACCTCACGCGGGAAGCGTCCGGCCTCTTCGGCGAGGCGCGTGCCCAACTGCCGGGCGATTTCCTTGAATGCCTTGTATTGCAGCAGGCGCGCGAAGAGAAGGTCACGGGCCTCGAGCAGTGCGATGTCCTCCTCGTCCTCAACTTCCCCCGATGGCAGCAACCGCGCCGCTTTGAGATCCAGGAGGGTCGCGGCGATGACAAGGAATTCGCTTGCTTCGTCCAGTGAAAAACTGTCCCCGGCTGCACTGAAAGCGCGGATGTAGCCGATAAACTCGTCGGTGACCTTCGCGAGGGCAATCTCGGTGATGTTCAGCTCATGCTTGGAGATGAGGCTCAACAAAAGGTCAAACGGTCCGTTGAAGTTGTCGAGCCGGACTTCGAACCGCCCGGCCTTCTCAGGCTCCGGCAGCGCGAGGGGGGCGCCGCCGTCGTCGTGAGCGTCCTGCGCCATCAGGCGGGGTGCCTGCTAAGGCGCGCCGCCGCGGGAGATGAGCTCCCGGGCGAGGTTGCGGTAGGCATCCGCGCCGGAGTGGTTACCGGCGTAGGTGGTGATCGGCTCTGCGGCGACGGTGGCATCAGCGAACTTGATGGTGCGCTTGATGACCGTTTCGAAGACCTTGTCTCCGAAGGCTTCCACGAGACGGGCGATGACCTCTCGGCTGTGGAGGGTCCGCGCGTCGTACATGGTTGCGAGGACGCCATCGACCTGTAGTCGCGGATTGAGGCGGTCCTGAACCTTCTCGATGGTTTCAACCAGCAGCGCAACGGCGCGCAGCGCGAAGAACTCGCAGATGAGCGGAATGATGACACCATGCGCCGCGGTCAACGCGTTGACTGTCAGGAGACCGAGTGATGGCTGGCAGTCGATGAGGATGACATCGTAGTTGTCCTCGACCTTGCGCAATGCGCGGTCCAGGACCTGCTCGCGGGCGACCTCATTGACCAGCTGCACCTCGGCGGCGGAGAGGTCGATATTCGCGGGGAGGAGGTCGATGTTCTCGACGCCGGTGCGCTGGATGGCGTCCTCGATGTTGACCTTGCGGTCCATGAGGACGTTGTAGACGGTGACGTCGAGCTCATGCGGGTTGGTGCCGAGGCCCGCGGAGAGCGCACCCTGCGGATCGAAGTCTACGAGGAGGACACGTCGGCCCGCTTCTGCGAGCGCGGCGCCCAGGTTGATGGTGGACGTGGTCTTGCCGACACCACCCTTCTGGTTCACCATGGCGATGACGCGGGCTGGGCCATGGGAGGCCAGCACCGGCGGTTCGGGAAATTCGGTGACCGGACGTCCGGTGGGGCCAATCTCTGAGTCGGTTGCGTCCTTCAGAGTTGTGGAACCCTGTTCGCTACTCACGTATCTATCCACGCTTCCGTCTAGTGCTTGTCCAGTAACAAGTTACTGTTCGCTTGCTTCCCCACGTTACAACCGCTCCCCTCCGGAGCCGTGGAAATGTAGTGTTCGCGGTGCGCGAGCCTTGAGTCTCAACTTGAGGTTCAAGCTTGAGAGCCTGGCTGGCGGTGGAGGTCAATGAAACAGCAGGACACGCCCCCTATGAGCCTGCAAAAGGGGCGTGTCCTGACAATTCAACGGGGGGATCAGCGCGTGGCGCCGACCCTTTCCGCTTCGCGGCCGGTGATGTGGGCTTCGGCGATGTCGGTCTTGGTTTCTGCGCCGTCCTCGGCGGTGTCCGCTTTGGCATCTTCGAAGTGACCGGCAGTCATGGTCGCTTCGTCGAAGGGCAGGCGGCCGGCCAGCACTTCGTCCACCTGACCGCGCTCGATCTCCTTGGTCCAGGTACCGATCAGCACGGTGGCAACGGCGTTGCCGGTGAAGTTGGTCAGTGCGCGTGCCTCGGACATGAAGCGGTCAATGCCCACAATGAGGCCGACGCCGTCCACAAGGTCGGGGCGGTGCGACTGCAGGCCGCCTGCCAGGGTGGCCAGGCCTGCGCCAGTGACACCTGCTGCACCCTTCGACGCGATGATCATGAAGATCAGCAGCGAGATCTGCTCGCCGAGCGCCAGCGGGGTACCGAGGGCGGAGGCAACGAACAGCGATGCCATGGTCAGGTAGATGGCGGTGCCGTCAAGGTTGAAGGAGTAGCCGGTAGGAACCGTGACACCGACTACCGGCTTGGAGACACCCAGGTGCTCCATCTTCGCGATCAGGCGGGGCAGTGCTGCTTCCGAGGACGAGGTCGAGAAGATGAGCAGGTACTCGCGGCCCAGGTACTTCATCAGCTTGAAGATGTTGATGCCGGTGACGATCTTGAGGAGACCGCCGAGGATGACGACGATGAAGATGATGCAGGTGACGTAGAACGCGGCCATCAGGGTGAACATGCTCACAATGGCCTGGACTCCGGTTTCACCGACGACGGCGGCAATGGCCCCGAAGGCGCCGATCGGTGCGAGCCACATGACCATGATGAGGATGCGGAAGACCAGCGCTTGGATGTGGCCGATGCCGCGCAGGATCGGCTTACCGGCCGTTCCCATCTTCTGCAGCGCAAAACCGACCAGCAGGGCGACGAAGAGTGTCTGGAGGATGCTGGTGCCGGTCAGCGAGGACAGCAGGGTGTCCGGAATGATGCCGAGCAGGAAGTCAACCGTTCCCTCAGCTTCCTTGCTCTCCGTCTCATAGGTGGCGCCGGAAATGTCCAGGCCTGCACCGGGCTTGACGATATTTCCGACCACGAGGCCGATTCCCAGGGCGAACGTGGACATCAGCATGAAGTATCCGAGGGCCAGACCGCCGACTTTGCCGACAGTTGCCGCTTTCGCAATGGACCCGATGCCCAGCACGATGGTGCAGAAGATGATCGGGGCGATCATCATCTTGATCAGACCGATGAAGGCCGTGCCGATGGGCTTGAGTGATTTGGCAACCTCAGGCGCAGCGAGGCCAAGAATTGCGCCGGCGATGACGGCGACGATGACGGCAATGTAGAGAAAGTGGGTCTTATCCACCTTCTTGCGGGGTTTGTCGACCGAAGCGGCAGACTGTGCAGGCATCTTCGCCATGCTATTTACTCCTTATGCTGGTAGGCGGCCCGATGGCCGGTTCCTAACCATCGTGAGCGCTAGAGTGATGCCGGTCACGATTGCGTTCATACTGTTCGCCGGACCGTGAACAATGCTGGGCAACTGCCAGAAGAACGGGCGCCGTCGCAGGCGGAAGGAGCGTGATCCGAGTGAGGAACTGGAGCCTGGCACGTCAGTTCTTCATTGGCCAACTCGTCTTCGTCCTCGCGCTGACCACGACCATCTCCTGGGTCCTCTACCTCGATGCGGAGGACAACACCTTCGATTCCGCATCGGCGCGCATGCTCGCAGTCGCCACGACGTTCGCCAACGATCCCTTCGTCCTTGAAGCGGTGCAGTCACCGAATCCCTCGGACCTCCTGCAGCCCTACGCAGCGGAAGTGATGGATGAGCTCGGCGTCGATTTCGTGACCATTATGGACACCGACCGCACCCGCTACACCCACCGAAACCCCAGTGAGATCGGCGGCCAGTACATCGGATCGGTTGAGCAGGCGCTTGGCGGAGTCCCTCACGTCGAGTTGTTCACGGGGACACTGGGACCGTCAGTCCGTGCGATTGTCCCGGTCACTACACCGGATAACACCGTCACCGCCCTGGTCTCGGCCGGTGTCACCGTGGACACCGTGTCCATTGCGCGCAATGCGCAGTTGCCGCTCGTCTGGCTCATTGCAGCCGGTGCGCTCACCGCCGGAACAATCGTTTCCCTGGTGCTGAGCCGCCACCTTCGCCGGGCAACGCTCGGCCTTGGCACCGAACAGCTCTCGCGCATGTTCGTGTTTTACGATTCAGTGCTGCACTCCGTGCGTGACGGCCTGGCGCTGACCAACCTTCGGGGGGATCTGGTGCTCTACAACGACCAGGCCGCAGCGCTGCTGAACTTGCCGCCGTCGGTTCCGGGCGAGCCAAAGCCCGCGTCCGACGTCGGACTCTCGCCCTCTATTCGCGAGCTGCTGGCGAGCGGCCGCCGCGCGGTGGACGAAATCCATGTCACCGATGACCGTGTGCTGGTGGTCAACCAGGAACCGGCCGTCC
Source organism: Arthrobacter vasquezii (assembly GCF_029455255.1). Lineage (NCBI taxonomy): Bacteria > Bacillati > Actinomycetota > Actinomycetes > Micrococcales > Micrococcaceae > Arthrobacter > Arthrobacter vasquezii. The sequence goes on from NZ_JAROKN010000008.1 coordinate 105,398, forward strand.
CGGCGTCGGGAACAAAGCCCCTGGGCACAGTGACCACCATCCGCGACCACACCGAGCTGGAGGCCCTCTCGGACGAAGTTCAGACCATGCGTACCCTGACCGAAGCGCTTCGGGCGCAAACCCATGAGCACGCCAATCGTCTGCACACCATCGTGTCCCTCATCGAACTTGATCGCGGGACGGAGGCCCTCGAGTTTGCGACGAGGGACCTTCAGCAGTCGCAGCAGCTCACCGATGAGGTGGTGGCCGCCATCGACGAACCGTTCATCACCGCGCTCCTGGTGGGCAAGGCGGCGCAGGCGAACGAACGGGGGCTGCACCTGGACATCGATGTTGCAGGCACCCTCGAAACCCACGGCATGGATCCGAGGGACCTCGTCACGATCATCGGCAACCTGCTGGACAACGCGTTCGATGCCGCCGCCTCCTCGGAGGAACGGTCCGTCTCGCTTTCGATCCACACAGCGGGCGACGACGCCGGCTTTGTTGACATCGAGGTCGGCGACAGTGGGCCCGGCTTGAGCGAGGCCCAGCTCGGCACGATCTTCACGCTGGGCTCCAGCTCCAAAGGCACGGCAGGAACTCGCGGTCTCGGGCTGGCACTGGTTCGGCAGGCCGTGCACCGGCTCGGCGGCACCATTGCCGTCACCAACGACGGCGGCGCACTCTTCACGGTCCGCCTCCCGGCCGG
>NZ_JAROKN010000090.1:0-7933 GCF_029455255.1 Arthrobacter vasquezii
CGCCTGCGGCGCTCTGCCGCCGCCGCTCGCCGGCGTTCCTCCTCCCGCCTGCGGCGCTCAGCTGCCTCCCGCCGTCGTTCCTCTTCACGACGACGGCGTTCGGCGACTTCCTGGGCTCTTTCGATTGCGCGGATCGAGCGGCGACTCGAGCGTCTCTCACTCCGCTTGCGGCTGAAAATACTCACGGTGTGGCTCCTGGGATCGGGCCCTTGAGGGTCCAGTGGGCAACAAGCCCGCCGGGGTACATGCCGCCGGCGGCGGTCTGAGACGGCTCAGCGTGGCAGTGCATCGGGTAGACCCAGTCACCGGTACGTGCAAACCAAACCGGGTCGATGGCGTCCGGCGGACGTTTGATCGGGATGATGCAGTCCTTGGTGTCCATCTGCGCCAGTTCAACGACGTCCTCCCACTGCTGGAGGACCACGTGGCCTTCGTTGTCGACGAACCCCTCGTGCCGCGGCCAGTCCACGTTGTTTCGGCGGACCGTCCAGATGTGGTTCCCATGAAAGTGCATCTGGTGCAGGCAGATCCCGGGGTTGATCAGGCGCACCAGCTGGCCGCCGCGGAGCGTGCCCGCCTCCGTTCCCTCACCGAACTGGCGTACATCCAATTGCCGCGGATAGCCCGAGATCAGGGTTTCCTCCTCGGTGGCGAGATTGACGGTGTCGTCGAAGGTTATGCCCAGGGATTCAAACCCGCTGCGCCCGTTGAGCGTGAAGTAGCGCGGCAGCGCCGGCGTCTGCACAGGATCCACGGTTTGTCCCGCAGCTTCCATGGACGCCCAGCGTGATTCCACGCAGTGGCAGATCCACACCCACTGCCGCTCAAACGTTGCAAGGTCCTCCGCAATATCCCACTGGTGCTCCGGGTCCATGACCACGAGCACCCCGAACAGGCCGAGTACACGTTCGACCGGCGCGTTGGTCGGGTCGGCGAAGATGTAGGTTCCCGGTCGCGGGCAGGGGAAATCAAGGGTGGCCACGGAGTCGGGGGCAACAGGGCCGGTCGTGAGGTCACCGCCGTCGGCCCCGGCACCGAAGACGGTGAGGGTGTGCGGTTTGCCCAGGCGGTTCTGAATGCGCAAGCGGATGGTGCTGCCCAATTCGGCGATGATGGTCCGCGCCGGGAAGTAGCTCGCCCAGTAGTTGCGGCGGATCAGGAACTGGCCGGGATTGGCCGCATCAGCCCGCAGCGGCGCCGGTGTTCCGCGCGTAGGCAGCGGAGCCTCGAGCGGGTAGCTGCGGCTGGGAACCACGTCACCTGCAACGGTGATCACCGTCGGGTCCATGGTGAGGCTCGGGCTCGGGTCATCAACGTCGGTCGGTCGGCTGCCGAACCCGCGGTGGTAGACAAGCGTGTCGTCCACCATCTTCAGGTAGCCCTCGTTGATGTAGAGGTCCAGCACCCCTGGCTGCGCAGCGAGCGCCAACGGGACCGGCGTCCGTGCAACGCGGTTCCGCGGAGCGGAGGGCTGCACCAGCGGCAGGGCCGCAAAGCCCAGCCCGGCCGCTGCTCCCAACTTGAGGAGATCCCCGCGCGCCAGTATTTCGGGAGGGAGCTGCTCAGCCATGGTTGTCCTCCAGTGAGCCTGGTCGAAGGGAGATCCGGGGAAGCGCCAACGCCAACGGAGCCGGGCCGCCCCAGGGATCGGTGAACTGAGCGGCTAGTCCTGCTACGCCGCTCGGAACCAGGAAGCTGACCCACACGCTGCGGTGGGAGCCGGCCGTGAGCAGGATCTTGGCGACGTCGGCACCACGGTTCGTCACCGTCGTCGTCTTCGCCACGAGGAGGCGCAGCTGTCCCGGCGCAAACAGCACGTTGCGCTCGGAGGTGTTGCGTACCTCCAGTTTCACTGCCAGGTGTTCGCCCCAGGTGTGGTTGAACGGTTGCGCTGAAGCGCCTGGCGGAGCGGCCCCGTGCGCTGCGCTACTCGCGTGGCCTCCCACCGCGCCAACCATGCGGGCCTGCCGTTCAGCCGCTGCAATCCGAACGGTTCCGAACGACGTCGGAACCTCCTCGGTGCCACCGGCGGCGGAGACTATCCCCCAACCCGCTGCGGTGCCAAGTGCACCGGTACCTATCAAAATGCCAAACACTCGTCGCGTCAGTCCGATGGGACGGTCGGCTGCCTCCCCAGGCATCAGGTCAGCCGCATCCTGCTCGGCCAGCGCGATCTTTTCAATCGCCATTACTCGCCTCAATATCGTGCCTTGGATGCTGCAGGAATTTAGTGTCATCTTCAGACCTTGGGGAAACCCTGCGCGTCACCGATTTCCCCGCGGCGGCCCGAGACGCGGATACTGGGGCGGTGACTGCTTCGGTGTTCTCCTCCACAACCGCGCCCGCTCCCATCGGCCTGCTGCTCGACGTCGACGGGCCGGTTGCCAGCCCCGTTACACGCACCGTGCGGCCGGAAATCATTGATGCGCTGATCGCGCTGGCAGGAGCAGGATGGCCGGTGATCTTCAATACCGGCCGCTCGGATGAGTTCATCCGCGAAGAGGTTCTGAAGCCGATGCTGGCCGCCGGGATCCCTGCCGGGATCACCTTCCACGCCATCTGCGAGAAGGGTGCAACCTGGTTCAGTTTCACCACTGAGGGCGCCACCGAAGTGCACGTCGACGAGACCCTCGCGCTGCCGCAGGAGTTCGGCGATGAGGTCCGTCGGTTGGTGGAGGAACAGTTCGCCGACCACATGTTCTTCGACGAGACCAAGCGCGCCATGGTGTCGATCGAGCAGCGCGTTGATGTCGGGAACCAGGACTACCTCGACAGGCAGGGCCCCTTCGATGCCGCCGTCCTGGACATCATGCGGCACTTCGACATGGGCGTCTGCCGGCTGGCGCACCACCTGCCGGACAGCGATGACAGCGTCGACTACCGGGTTGACCCCACCATCATCTCCACGGACATTGAATCCGTGCGCGTCGGCAAGGACCTGGGTGCAGAGCGTGCGCTGCGCCTGATCGACGGAGACATCCCCCATACCTGGCGGACCGTAGGCGATTCACGCACTGATTACGCCATGGCCGACTACCTCCACGAGCATGGCTACAGCGTTGCGCACGTCGATGTCCGGCCCGCCGACGGCGTTCCGGAAAAGCCCTACCCGGTCCTCATCGAAGGTGCGCTGACCAACGACGACGCCGGTGCCGCCTTCCTGCTGCGCTGCGCCGAAACGGCGGTTTCCCGCGCCTAAGCGGCGAGTGCGGCCTCGATCGCCGTAACTATCTCCTCGGAGTCCGGCTCCACTGTGGGGGCGAACCGCGCAACGACGGTGCCGGCGTCGTTCACCAGGAATTTTTCGAAGTTCCACTTCACGAGGCCCGGCATCATGCCCGTCCGGAACCTGGTCAGTTCTGCATACAGGGGGTGCTGGTTCCGTCCCCGGACGTCGCTCTTCGTGGTGAGTGGGAACGTCACCCCGAAGTTCATCGAGCAGAAGGCCTGGATGTCCGCTTCAGTTCCCGGCTCCTGGCCCATGAACTGATTGCTCGGAACACCGAGCACCACAAACCCCTTGTCCGCGTACTTCCGGTAGAGCTCCTCGAGGCCCGCGTACTGAGGGGTGAAGCCGCACTGCGAGGCGACATTCACCACGAGGACCGTTTTGCCCCGGAAATCGCCGAAGCTGCGCTCGGTCCCGTCGATCATGGTCAGCGGGATGTCGTGAAGGTTCTGCGGGGACACTGGTGCTCCTTGAAGTGAAACGGTGTTCGGCTTGAAATTGTCGCTGAAGGCGGTTCGTCAGCCAACCCTTTCTGGATGGGACTCACGGGTTGACCCTGCATACTGGTGCCATGGCGTCACCCTTCACCCGCCTCCGCGTCGAGCTCAAGAACACTTTCACGGGCACCGGCGCCCAGCCGCCTGCCTGGACGGAGGAACTGGCTGACGGCGATGACGCCGGCTACTTCGCTCCCGGCTCAGCCGTCTGGGCAGTCCACAGTTCAATGACCCCGACAGTGGGCGGCATTCGTGCGCTCCTGCTGCAGGCGTTGCATCCCGGGGCGATGGCGGGAGTGTATGCCCACTCGAACTTCCGCGAGGACCCGCTTGGCCGGTTGGCCAACACCATCCGTTGGATTTTCACCGTGACCTACGGGTCAACGGATGCCGCACGCGGCGCGTCCGCCTGGGTGCGCCGCCTGCATGAGAAGGTGACCGGCACGTACGTGGACGCAAACGGCGTCGAACGCGCCTACAGCGCCAATGATCCCCATCTGCTGCGCTGGGTGCATCTGGCCTTCACCGACGCCTTCCTCAGCGCGCACCAACAGTATGGGCTCAGCTTTCCCGGCGGCGCGGACGAGTATGTCCGGCAGTGGGCGAAAGCCGGTGAATTGATGGGCGTGAGCGACCCGCCGCGGAGCGCCGGCGAACTGCGTGAGCAGCTTGCCGCGTACGACGGCGAACTCACTTCCAGCGAACAGGTTCAGGACGCGCTGGCCTACATCCGGCGTCCGCCGCTTCCGCGCTCACAGCGCCTTGGGTACCGGGTACTGTTCGCCGGTGCTGTGGCCACGCTGACTCCCCGGCAACGCGAACTCCTCGGCCTGTCCCTGCCACATCTTGGGCCGGTTAGGCTGCCGGTGAAGCCGGCGGTCCTGCTCGTGCTGGGGGTTATGAAGCTCGGCCTGGGCAGTCAGAGTCCCACCGAGCAGGCAGCACTGCGCCGGATCAGGCGGGTGCAGAAGCACCCGCCCGCCGGCGCCTGAAGTGCGCTGCGTCTCCTAGCTGGTCTTGGGCGTCCGGTCAGGAAGCGCCAGCCGGAAAACCTTGGCCCACGCGGAGCCAACCTGCTTCAGGAGCGGCCCGGTGGTGTACGGCAGGTTGTAGCGGGCACAGATCTCACGGATCTTGGGCGCTACCTCGTGGTAACGGTTGGACGGCAGGTCCGGGAAGAGGTGATGCTCAACCTGATGGGACAGGTTGCCCGTCATCAGGTGCATGAACTTGGAGCCGGAGATGTTGGCCGAGCCGATCATCTGGCGTACGTACCAATCGCCGCGAGTCTCGCCGTCGACCATTTCCTCCGTGAAGGTGTCAGCGCCCGTGGGGAAATGTCCGCAGAAAATGACTGCGTGAGCCCACACGTTACGCACCGCATTCGCGGTCAGCGTTCCAATCAGCGCCTGCTTGCCGGAACCGGTGAGCATGGCCACCGCGGGTGTCGCGGCGTAGTCCTTGCCGAACTGCTTGGCCGCTTTCAGCCCCAGTGCCCGGAGGTCCTTGCGCAGGGCCTCCTTGGACTTGAGCCCTTCCTTGTACTCCGGGAGCTCCAAATCATAGAGGGCGATTCCCCATTCAAAGACCGGCGCCAGGATGGCGTTGTACAGCGGGTTGCCCAAGTTGAAGGGCTTCCAGGGCTGGTCATCATCCATCCGCAGGAGGTTGTAGCCGACATCGCGATCCTTGCCCACAACGTTGGTCCAGCGGTGGTGCAGATCATTATGCGTGTGCTGCCAGGAGCGCGCAGGGGTGACGAAGTCCCACTCCCACGTGGTGGAGTGGATATCCGGATCCCGCATCCAGTCCCACTGTCCGTGGAGGATATTGTGGCCGAGCTCCATGTTTTCCAGGATCTTGGCGAAGCTGAGCATTGTAGTGCCGGCTACCCAGGCCGCTTTGTTCCGGCTGAACAGCAGCGCTGCCCGTCCACCGAACTCCAGCGCGCGCTGCGCCTTGATGACCCGGCGGATGTAGTCGGCGTCGTGCTTGCCGCGGCGGTCGAGCACTTCGTCGCGAATGGCATCCAGTTCGCGGCCCAGCTCGGCAACCTGCTCATCGGAGAGGTGTGCAGCGGCAGGCGGACGGACCAGCGGGTGGCCGGTTGCCGCCAGCGCTCCCGGCCGTCGCCGGGGCTTCTCAACACTCGTGTCCTCTGACACTTTTTCTACGAGGTCTGTCATACCCACTCCTTCAGATTTCGAGGTTCACCGGTCCGGCCGCCGCCGAAACGCAGGTTTGTATCAATTGACCGGGGTCTCCATGTACTTCGTTGGTACGGAGGTCCCGGACTTGCCCCGCTCGGAGCGGAAGCAAACAGCTGTGGCAGATGCCCATGCGGCAACCGCTCGGCATGAGCAGCCCGGCATCCTCGCCGACTTCAAGAAGCGGGGTATCTCCGTCAGCTTCCACCTCCCGGTCGGAGGCTTCAAAGGTGACCAGTCCGCCGTCGTTCCCGGTGCCATCAGCCAGCGCTGTGCTGAAGCGCTCGATGGTCAGGCTGCCCGAAGGCAGTTTCGCCTGCTTTTCCCACAGCGACTCGGCACTCTCGAGGAACTCCTCGGGTCCGCAAGCGTAGGCCGCCCGGTCCCGCCAGTCATCACAGATTTCGTCCAGCGCAGCCGGAGAGCTGAAATCAATGCGGCCTTGCTCGGAGGTGAACCAGAGCTTCACGCGGAACTGGCGGAACTGGTCGGCGAGTTCGCGAAGTTCCTCCACAAAGAGCGTCTTCATGGGAGTCCGCGCTGAATGAATCAGGACAACGTCCGCGTCGGGACGGCGGGGAACCAGCGTGCGGATCATGGACATCACCGGGGTAATGCCGCTGCCGGCCGTCAGCATCAACAGCGGCCGTGGCCGATCCGGCAGGACGAAGGTTCCCTGCGGCGGCGCCAGGAACAGGATGTCTCCCGGCTTGGTTTCACGGACCAGCACACCGGACACCGCTCCCATGTCTGTCACGGTAATTGCCGGATCCTGTCCCGCAGCAGTGCTCAGGGAGTAGGAGCGCCAGTGGCGGACACCATCAAGTTCAACTCCGATGCGCGCCCACTGCCCTGCACGGTGCGCTTTCCAGCCCCGCCCCGGACGAAAGTGGATGGTCACCGAGTCAGCGGTTTCAGGCACTACCTTCGTGACGATGCCGCGCAACTGCCGCGCTGAAAACACGGGGTTGAAGAGCGACATGAAGTCTTCCGGCGCCAACGGTGTGGTCAGCGCGGACAGCGCGTGGCTGAGCTTCGGTCGCCGGGTCATTCCTGCAGGTCCAATCGCAACTCCTCACAGGATGGGCACGTGGCCGAACGCATCAATCCCTGCGATTGACGCTATCCGGTGTACTCCATGATTCACTCTTCGGACGGTTCACTCAAGATTACTTTACTCAGCAGGCTTATTATTACCGCTGGTGCGACATTGTGCAGTGCCGGAAAACACAACACCCCGACTACACGAGCCGGGGTGTTGCAGAAAGCGGAGGATGGGGGATTTGAACCCCCGAGGGCGTGAACCCAACACGCGTTCCAGGCGTGCGCCATAGGCCGCTAGGCGAATCCTCCTTGTTTGGAGCAGGTTCCAGAATACCCGTACATCCCCCATGTACCGAATCGGGAGATGCGCATCTCAGCGGGCGACCCTCCCGTCGGTTTGTGTAGACTATTACGCGGCCCCTCATGTGGTGTCATCCTGTTGAACTCCCCCAGGACCGGAAGGTAGCAAGGGTAAGCGGGCTCTGGCAGGTGCATGGGGGGTCTTTACGTTCCCTGGCAGCACCTTGCCTGCAGTGATTTCCTGAAGGAGTTCTGTGACCGCCGGCCGCTTCGCGCCAAGCCCCACGGGTGAACTTCATGTGGGGAACCTCCGCACCGCAATCGTGGCCTGGCTCTTCGCGCGCTCCACCGGCCGGCAGTTCCTGCTGCGGGTCGAAGACCTCGACCGCGTCCGTGCGGGAGCCGAGGAAGCGCAGCTCGCTGAGCTCACCGCCGTCGGGCTCGCGTGGGACGGTGAGGTCACCCGCCAAAGCGATCGGCAGGCGCATTACGACGACGCCGTCACCCGGCTGCGCAGGGCTGACCACCTTTTCGAGTGCTTCTGCACGCGCCGCGACATCGCCGAAGCAGCGTCTGCGCCGCATGTCCTTCCGGGCCACTACCCCGGCACCTGCCGGAACCTGTCGGAGGCTGAGCGGGAGGCCGCCCGCAGGGTG